>DSAR01000550.1 GCA_011046405.1 Chloroflexota bacterium
ATATACCGGCCTCCCGGCCGGATGCGCAAACCGTCGAGCACCTCCTGGAAAAGTACAGGAATATGTGTCATCGCCCAGGCCTGCAAGGAAGCAAGAGGACGCCGCCTGGCAACGCACTGAGCGACGCTGTCTCTCTCCCGAAAGCGCCCACCAAAACCGTCATCCCATCAAATCCCCAGGGACGACCACGCTTCAAGGCTCCCTTCGTCACTCTCGACCCGATCCCGCTCTTGATTCCAATCGTCTGGATGCCACAATTCGACGTAGGTGTTCAACCCGGTGATGACCACGTCCCCATCCAGGTCGATGAACTCGCGTAAACGTGGCGGAATCAGGATCCGTCCATTCTTGTCCGGCGTGAGATCGGATCCGTTCGCAAAAACCAAACGGCGGAAGGCGCGCGCCTGCCGATTGGTAATCGGCAGCGCACTGACCTGGTCCGCCAACTTCTGCCACTCGTCCAAGGGATAGATCGCCAAACACCGATCGAGCCCACGGGTGATGACCAATCCACCGGCCAATTCATCTCGAAACTTGGCCGGAATCGTCAATCGCCCCGCTTGATCGACCGCGTGTACGAACTCTCCCAGGAACATGGCGCTGTGACTTTCTCCGTGATGTGAGAGCCATATCAGCGTATCACACCTGCTCCCACAGGATCGTTATCCCAAATTAACCCAATTTATCCCAAAACCATCCATATTATACAACATTCCTCCCATTTTGGCTAGTACTTAGAGAAAACTTTAAGGTTAGCGCTCTCGCTTTACACTCTCCCCGGCGCACAAAGCGCTGCGATCAAGACCACCAAAACCTCTGTGATCTTGTTATGCAAAAGCCTATGGCCCGCTTTCTCGTTTGTCGGTCAGGCCGGAGTCGTGTATACTTGGCACCGTATCGGCTTACACAGTCAATGTCATCATCAAGATAAGACTTCGGAAGCTCACACAGTTGAGGGGAAACGCCGGAACACGAGCACCTTGCTGGCACTTGGGTTATCAAGACGACGGCGTTCCCCCCAAACCGAGAACAGGCCTGGTGACGGATGGCCTGGCCTGAAGCGAGGATGATTGCCTGACGTTGACGAGATCATGGAGACGTAGAATATGAATGTTGACCGGCTGTTCGATCTCCTGACCGCCTATCGCGGAGAGGGAGTGTTCAACCAGTACGTCGACGTCGACCCGGCACTGGATTTGCCCGACGGCCCGGCGGTCCGGTGCCGGAATCTGCGCTGCTACCTGGAGGCCTTCGCCGACGCCGATTACGTCTTGGTGGGCGAGGCGGCCGGTTACGCGGGGTGCCGCTTCTCCGGCATTCCGTTCACGTGCGAGGCCCAGTTGGTGGAAGAGGAGCGTCTGGATTGGACCGCGCCCTTCGAGGGGCGGCTGGCCCGCAGCAGCACGCGTGAGACCCCCTGGGTGGAACGTTCCGCCTCCATCGTGTGGCCTGCCTTCGACGGGCGGACCGACTGCGTGCTGTGGAACGCCTTCCCCTGGCACCCCTTCGGCGAGCGGGGGCCGCTTTCCAACCGGGCGCCGGGTAAGGATCTGGACGATGGGTTGGACACGCTGCGCTGCCTGCTCTCCCTGTTCCCCTCGGCCCGGCCCTATGCCGTGGGCCGGGTGGCCCAGCGGGCGTTGAAACGCATCGGCGTGCAAGCTCCATACATCCGGCACCCCTCGCACGGAGGGCAACGCAAATTCAAGGCCGGCGTGGACGCGCTGCCTGTCAGGCCCTGTGCTGTCTGAGGCATGTCGATGCAAACCGTTGTCGATTTCGGCGGCGAGGGCCCGCTCGTTCACCTGGCCCACGCCAACGGCTTCCCGCCGGGGACCTACCGGCCGCTGGCCCGGACGCTCACCGATCACTACCGTGTGCTCGCCCTGCCAGCGCGCCCGCTGTGGCCCGGCAGCCGCCCGGAGTGTTTCTCCACCTGGCACCAGCTGGCCGACGACCTGATCCAGGCACTGGACGACCGGGGCCTGACGTCGATCCTGGCCGTGGGCCATTCGATGGGGGGCGTGGCGACGTTGTGGGCGGCGGTGGCGCGCCCGGAACTGTTCCGGGCCGTGACGCTGGTCGATCCCGTGATCCTGCCACCGGGCCGCCTGTGGGTACTGCGCGCGCTCCGCCGGCTGGGAGATCGGTGGCATCACCCCCTGGTGAGAGGCGCGCTGCGCCGCCGGCGCGTGTGGCCCAGTCGCCTGGCGTGTTACGAGAGTTACCGGGACAAGCCCTTCTTCGCCCGCTGGCCTGACGAGAGCCTGTGGGCTTACGTCGAGGCCGGCACCCGGGATTTGGACGATGGGCGGGTCGCACTGGCCTACCCACCGGCGTGGGAGGCGCGCATCTTCGAGACGATCCCCACCGACGTCTGGCAAGCGGTGCCCGACTTGCGCGTCCCGACGCTGATCCTGCGGGGCGAGTTGTCCGACACCTTCTTGCCCGCCAGCCAGGCGCGGATGGCGCGCCTGCTGCCCCACGCCCGCTTCGCCGTCGTGCCGGGGGCGGGCCACCTGGCACCGATGGAGCGGCCGGCCGTGCTCGGCGCGATGATTCGCGACTTCTTCGACGCACTTGAATGAATCCATTGAGAGTATCATCTCAATAAGTAAGGGAAGATGGGGTGTTTGCGGGCGGCTTTGCCGCCCGCAAACACCCCGCCCCCCGCTTTGTTGAGATGATACCATTGAAAGAATTTGAACGAGCATCCTGAAAATCAGTGTAATCCGTGGTCCAACTGAAGGAGGTATCCATGGGCGTTAAAATCGCCTTTACAGGGACGGGCTACATCGCCCAGATCCACGCCCGCGCGGTGCAGAATCTGCCCGGCATCGAGCCGGTGGCCGTGGTCAACCACCGGCCGGACTCGATGGCGACCTTCGCCGCCGAGTTTGGCATCCCGCGCCGGTACGCCACCGTCGAGGCATTGCTGCGCGACGGCGGCGTGGACGCTCTCAGCGTCAACACGCCCAACTACCTGCACGCCTCGCAGACCATCGCGGCCCTGGAGGCCGGTGTGCCTGTCATGGTCGAGAAACCCATGGCGATGAACGCCGAAGAAGCCGGGGCGATGATGGCCGCCAGCGAGCGGACCGGGGCGCTGCTGATGGTCGCCCACTGCTGGCGTTTCGATCCAGAGGTGTTGTGGCTGCGAGAGCAAGTCACAGCCGGGCGCCTGGGGCGCATCGTGCGCACCAAGGGATACGGCGTCCACGTCCGGTGGGGGCCGTCGGGGTGGTTCACGCAACAGCGCTACGCCGGGGGCGGCGCCATCGCCGACGTGGGCATCCACGCCCTGGATACCGCCCGCTTCCTCCTGGGCGATCCGCAGCCGGTGAGCGTCTATGCCCGTATCGGCACGCATTATACTCCTACCGGCACAGATTACGACGTGGACGACACCGGCATCATCATCGTCAACTGGAACAACGACGCGAGCTCGTATCTGGAGGCCGGCTGGTGGCAGCCCCACGCCGACGGGCCACTGGCCTCGACCCAGATCTACGGCACGCGGGGCTTTGGCCAGGTTTTCCCGACCTACCTTGACCTGATGAGCGAGGATCGCACGGCATCGCGGCGGATAGAATCCGGCTTTTCACTCCGGCGAGAGCCCCACACGCCCCAGCGTCTCTATGACACGCAGATGGCCTATTTCCTGGACTGTGTCCGGAGCGGCCAGACGCCGAAGCCGGGCGGCTGGGAGGGATGGGTGAACATGCGGGTCGTGGACGCCGCCTACGAAAGCGCTCGTACGGGGCAGATGATCGCATTGTGAGAGAAGTTGCACGTTGCCTCAATCATGATATACTCGCCTTGTCCTTATGGCTAATTTCTTGAAGACGCGATGGGCGGGAATAAAGCAGGCGTGGCCGGCGGCGGCCCTGGCCCTCCTATGCGGCGTTTTTTACTGGGACGTGCTGCGTCTGCCATCCGAGCACATCATCGCGGGCAAAGACCTCGTCAATATGTTTTACCATTGGCTCAACTTCGCCGTCTCCTCGGTGAAACAGGGCCAGCTTCCGCTGTGGAATCCCCACCTCTTCTCCGGCATTCCCTTCGTCGCCAACCCGCAGCCGGCGCTGTTCTACCCACCGACCTGGTTGGCGTTCTTCATGCCGGTCTCCCAGGCGTTGGGATGGATCATCGTGCTGCACGTCTGGCTGGCGGGGGTGGGCGTGTACCTCTGGCTGCGATCGGAGGGCGCGTCGACCTGGGGCGCGTTGACCGGCGGCGTTGTCTTCGCCTTCAGCGGCTATACGTTCGTCCGCGTGGCAGCGGGGCACCTGGGTGTCGTCACGACCGGCGCCTGGCTGCCTTTCGTGCTGTGGGCCTACCGGCGAGCGATTGTTCCCGGGCCCGCTGGATGGTGGCGCCGGGCGGTCCTGGGAGGCATCCCGGTGGCCCTTTCGGTCCTGGCGGGGCACACGGCGACCTTCGTCTACGTGGCGCTGGGACTGGGCGGCTACGCCGCCTTCTACGCCTGGGATAGTTGGCGATGCGAGCGCACGGCGAGAATGAGCGTAGAGGCGGCAACGCGGGCGTTGACAATAGCGGGCGTGATGGTGGGCGTGGGCTTGGCCCTGGCGGCGGTACAGCTTTTCCCCCTGGTCGAACTGGTGACCCGTTCGACGCGGGACGCCGTCTCGGGGTACGACTTCGCCGCCCGCTTCTCCTGGCCGCCGGGCTACCTGCTGACCCTACTGGCGCCCAACTTCTTCGGCGAGCCGACCCACACCGGATACTGGGGTGGCGGCGTCTACGAGGAGTTCATCTTCTACGTCGGCGTCCTGCCGCTGCTCCTGGCCCTCCTGGGGTTGCGGCTGCGCCACCGGTTGACCGCCTTCCTGGCGATCCTGGGGGGCGGGGCGCTGCTGCTCGGGTTGGGAAAGTACGGCCTGCTGCACCCGCTGTTCTACCGCTTCGTGCCGCTGTTCGAGTCGATGCGGGCGCCAGCGCGGGCGGGCTTCCTGTTCACGTTGGCCGCGGCGGCTCTGACGGGTCTGGTGGTGACCGCCCTGCAAGCGCCGGGGAGCGCCGGTAGAGATGACGAAGTCAACGAAGTACAGGAGAAAAACGCGCGCCAGTCGTTGTTGGCCCCCCTGACCGGCTCCCTGATGCGCGGGGTCGCGATGGGCGCGGCGGGCTTGATCGCCCTTTGTTTCACCGCCTTCGCCTGGGGCCGGGAATCGAACCCGGCAGCGGGGCGCTTGTGGCACCTGGCCAACCAGGTCGCCTTGTTCCTGTTGTTCTTCCTCCTCTCGGTTGGCCTGTTGACCGCCTGGCGGCGGGCATCCGGTCGCGCCGCCCACTTCGGCGCTCTCGCCCTGGGGCTGGTTTTGCTGGATCTGTGGACCTTCGGCGCGTCAACGATTCAGCCGGCCGCCCTGGATCAAGTAGTGGAGGGCCAGTCCTATTGGCGCGCCGTCGCCCAGGTGGTGGAAGAGACGGCTGGCGAAACCTCGGCCGCGCGGGTGCTGCCCTGGGGGTTGAACGATTTCCTGCAGAACGGGGGGATGCCCCTGGACCTGCACAGCGTCTTCGGCTACGATCCCCTGATCCTGCAGCGCTACGAGACGTTCATCACGTCGCGGCCCGACCCCCTGGCCCGGACCTACGACCTGCTGAACACCCGCTACCTCGTCTCTGGCGTCAAGCTGGACTTCGCGGAACTCTCGGAGGCAGAGTCGGAGCCGCCCCTGCTCCTGGAAGAGTCCGGCGTCTACGTCTACGAACGACCGGACGTCCTGCCCCGGGCCTGGATCGTGCAAGACACCGAGATATTGGACGACGCGGCCACGCTGGCGCGCATTCACGATCCCGATTTCGACCCACGCCAGACCGCCCTGGTGGCGTCGGCGCCGGCGTGCGTGACGGCGTATGTAACGGGAGACACCTCCCCCGAAACCACCGAGGTGGTCTCGCTGCGCGACGAGGGCAACCGAATCGAGGCCCGGGTGCAGGGCGCGGGGGGCCTGCTGGTCTTCAGCGAGGTGGATTATCCCGGCTGGCGGGCCACGGTCGATGGAGTTTCGACGCCGCTGGTGCGGGTCGATTACGTGTTGCGCGCCCTCTGCGTGCCGCCCGGCGAGCACCGGGTGACGATGGTGTACGACCCGCCGTCGTTGAAGATCGGCGCGGCGGTCACGGGGCTGACGTTGTTGCTCGTCGCGGCGCTGGGCATTGGCGCAGTCCGTGGATCACGAATCACACGAATGGACACATGACACGAATTTGGCTGGGAGATTGGAGATTGGAAAGAGATTCGTGCCATTCGTTTATTCGTGCCATTCGTGATAAGATGTCGGGCAGCACATAGAAAACGAACAGGAGTGAGCAGATGAAACTGGATCCGAACACATTGCGCGCCGATTTCCCGATCCTGGACCGGGAGATTCACGGCCATCCCCTGGCATACCTGGATAATGCGGCCTCGTCGCAGAAGCCCGTGGCCGTGATCGAGGCTATCGACCGATTTTACCGCGCCCACTACGCCAACATCCACCGGGGCGTGCACACCCTGAGCGAGGAGGCGACGGTGGCCTACGAGGCGGCGCGGGACAAGGTCGCCGCCTTCATCAACGCCCCCGACCGCCGGGGCGTGATCTTTACCCGCAATGCGACCGAGGCCATCAACCTGGTGGCCTACGCCTGGGGACGGACCAACGTGGGGCCGGGCGACCGCGTCGTCGTGACCGAGATGGAACACCACAGTAACATCGTACCGTGGCAAATGCTGACCCAGGAAGTAGGGGCCGATTTGGTGACGTTCGCCACCACCGACGAGGGACGACTGGATCTGGACGACCTGGATCGCGCATTGGATGGACCCGTCAAGCTCCTCGCCTTTTCCCACGTCTCCAACGTGCTGGGCACCGTCAACCCGGCCCGGGAGATCACCGCCCGGGCCCACGCGGCCGGTGCGCAGGTATTGATCGACGCCGCCCAGAGTGTGCCACACCTCCCGGTGGACGTCCAGGCGCTCGACTGTGACTTCCTCGCCTTCTCGGGGCACAAGATGTGCGGGCCGTCGGGCGTGGGCGCGCTCTACGGCCGTCCGGAGATCCTGGAGGCGATGCCGCCCTTCATGGGCGGCGGGGGGATGATCCGCCGGGTGACCTGTGAGGAATCGGCCTGGGCGAGCCTGCCGGCCAAGTTCGAGGCGGGGACGCCGGCCATCGCCGAGGCGGTGGGCTTGGGGGCGGCGGTCGATTATCTGAGCGACGTGGGAATGGCGGCGATCTGGGCCCACGAGCGGGAACTGGCCGCCTACGCGCTGGAACGTCTGGCGGAACTGGACGCGGAGAACTCGTGTATGCGCGTGCTCGGGCCGCCGGCCGGGGAGCGGTGCGGGCTGGTCTCTTTTACCGTCGCGGGCATTCACCCCCACGACCTGGCCCAGGTGCTCGATTGGGAGGGCGTCGCCATCCGGGCGGGCCATCACTGTGCACAACCGCTCCATCAGCGGTGTGGACTGACCGCCTCGGCGCGGGCCAGCTTCTACCTGTACAACACCCGCGACGAGATCGACCGTTTGATCGTGGGCATTCGCAAGGCCCAGGACATGTTCTAGGAGGCAGAGATGGACAACAACCTATACCGCGAGCACATCCTCGAGCATTACGGCCATCCCCGGAACCTGGGAAGGCTGGAGGACGCCGACGTCTCCTGCGAGTGGGATAACCCCCTCTGCGGCGACGTGGTGCGGATCGACATCAAGTTGCACGACGGGCGCGTGAGCGACGTGCGCTTCGAGGGGCAGGGATGCGTCATCAGCATGGCGTCGGCCTCGATGTTCACCGAGAAGATCATGGGCAAGACGATAGAAGAACTGAAGGTTCTGACCGACGAGGACATCTTCGAGATGTTGGGCGTCGAACTGGGACCCTCCCGGGCCCAGTGTGGACTGCTGCCCCTGCGGGTATTGCAAGAGGGGCTCAAGGACGAAGTCGGATCGCAGATTTGACTGCCCGACATTCGTAGTCAAAGGACTGATCCTCTATCACGAATCACACAAATGGTCGAATTTCACGAATTTATCTTCTTGGCTCTCTGCTAGTTCGCCTGGTTGGCTTAGCAAGTGGTCAATTTTTCGCCACGAATTACACGAATTGTCACTAATCTTTGGGTTTTTCGTGTTAATTCGTGCAAACCTGTCCTGAGCGTAGTCGAAGGATTCGTGGCTAATCTCTCACCGCGGCCATGCGAAATCCCAAAGAACC
>DSAR01000419.1 GCA_011046405.1 Chloroflexota bacterium
ATCCACGACTTCGATCGAGCGCGCGCCAGCCAGGCCGAAGCCGAGAAACTGTTCCTGCGCGAGACGGGGCGATTGCTGGCCCAGCCGATCGACGTGCTGGCCCACCCCTTCCGGTTCCTGTATCACGCCGAGTTGAAGCGCCCGCCCCATCTTCACAGGACAATCGCCCGGTGGCTGGCCCAGAGCGGCGTGGCGACGGAGATCAACTTCCATTGGAACGAACCAGACCCGCTCTTCGTCGAGATGTGCCTGGCCGAGGGGGTCAAACTCGCCCTGGCCACCGACGCCCACAAGCTGGAGGAAGTCGGCGACCTCTCGCGCCACCTCCGCCTGTTGAAGCAGCTCGGCGTCCGCGACGAGGACCTGCCCGACGTACTCTACAGTCCAGGCGAGTCAGCGAATCAGCGAGTCAGCGAATGAGCAAGACACAACCCGAAACTTGTAACCTGCAACCTGCAACCCAAAACCCGCAACCCGCCATCGGCACGCTGAACGAGGCCTCCCTCCACGCGGCCCTGAAAACCTGGTATGCCGAACCCGACGACCGGCTGGAGGTGCCCGTGGACGGTTTCGTCGTGGACATCGTCCGGGGCGACCTGCTGATCGAGATCCAGACGGGGAACTTCTCGTCAATCAAGCACAAGCTGAGGACGCTCACAGAAGAACACCCGGTTCGCCTGGTCTACCCGGTCGCGCGGAACAAGTGGCTGGTCAAACTACCCCGGGACGGGGAGGGCGACCCGCGCCGCCGCAAGTCACCCAAGCACGGCACCTGCGCGCACCTGTTCGATGAACTGGTCAGTCTGCCGCGCTTGCTGAATCGCGCCAACTTCACCGTGGAGGTTCTGCTGATCCACGAGGAGGAGGTGCGTCGTTACGTGGGCAACCGCGCCTGGCGCCGCCGGGGGTGGGCCACTGAGGAGCGCCGCCTGCTGGAAGTCGTGGATCGCCGGCTCTTCGCCAGCCCGGCCGACCTGGCCTGCCTGATCCCGGCCGACCTGGCCGAGCCCTTCACGACCGCCGACCTGGCCGACGCCATCGGCGAGCAACGTCGATTGGCCCAGAAAATGGCCTACTGCCTGCGCAAGATGCACGTCCTAACGCCGGTCGACAAACGCGGTAACGCGATTTTATACGTGAGACGTCAAACGTAAGGAGACCTATGATCCTACACACCATTCAAGTCGGCATGACCCAGACCAATTGTTACATCGTCGGCTGCGAGGAGGCCCGCGAGGGTGTCGTCATCGACCCCGGCGGGCACCCACAGCGCATCATCCGCCAGATCGAGGAGAGCGGTCTATCGATCCAATACGTCCTCAACACCCACTGTCATTTCGACCACATGGGCGCCAACGCCGAGATCGTCGAGGCCACCGGCGCGCCCCTGGCGCTCCACCCGGCCGAACGGCCCCTTCTCGAGGTCCGGGGAGGCGCCGCTCTGTTCGGCCTATCGGTGAGCGAGAGCCCACCCCCCGATATGGAACTGGCCGACGGGCAGACGCTGGAAGCAGGCACGCTCCGGTTCCAGGTACTGCACACGCCCGGTCACTCGCCGGGCGGACTGACCTTCTACCTGGCGGAAGAGGGCGTCGCCTTCGACGGGGATCTCCTGTTCGCGATGGGAGTCGGACGCACCGATCTCCACGGCGGCGATCGGGACGCCCTGATCCGCTCGATCCGGGACGTCATCTTCAAGCTACCGGATGAGACGGTCATCTATCCCGGGCATGGCCCGAAGACGACGGTGGGCCAGGAGAAGCGATCCAATCCGTGGATATAGGCCCTAACCTGGACAAGCCAGAACCAAAAAGGAATCTTTGACCGCCAAATTCTTGCTCGCTGTGCAAGGATTCTATTGGTTAGGGCCTAACCGATAGAATTCTTTTGACGGCGTCAGGTTGACTGACGAGCGGCGAGCAACTGGTTGAGTAGTTCGCTGCGCAGCGGCACCAGCGTCAGTTGCCCCTGGCCTTCCAAAATTTTCTGCGTCTCCAAAATCTCGAACATTGCGGCGGCCACTTCGGGATCGGCGGTGATCGTTCGCATCGCCTGTCCGACGATGCGCGGGCGGATAGCGCCAGCTTTGGCGAACTCGACAGCTGCCTGCCGCTCAGCAGTGCTGGTGATGATATTGACCTGGTTCGCGCCATCCTGTTTGATCGCCGAAGTCACCTGCCGCAACCGGTTGACCACCTTGGCCTCGATCTGCTGGATCATGCCTATGTCACGAAAGTGGACTTTGCGGATGTAGACCGAGCCAAGTTTGTACCCCCATTCGTGCGAGCGCGGCGAGACTTCCTGGCGCACAGCCCGGCTCATGTGGTGACGATCGACGAGCATTTGATCCAACGGCATGTTGCTCAAAGAGCGCACGACGGCATTGCTAACGTTGGCCGCCAGGGAGCCGCGCGGGTCGGCGTTCTTGAACAGGTAAGATACCGGGTCACTGATATACATCTCGTACCAGATACCTACGCCCATCGGCGCTCCCTCTTCCGAGTTGACCGGGTTGCTCCGCAGGTATTGCTGGTCGAGGCGCATATCCAGGACATGTCGTTTGCCAAGCCAGCGGACCAATAAAGCGCTGAGACCAATCTCCAAAGGCAAGAAGTGCAGACCCGGCTCGCGCAGGATGCCGACGACCCGGCCAAACAGCACAAAGACCTGACAGGTCCCTTCCTGTACAATAGTGTAGATACCAAGCAACCGCAGTAAGAAAAGCGTGATGGGCATCACGAAGAACATGGCGACAAAGGTCAGTAACGTTGCACCGGCAAATTCGATGAGCATGGTCATCCCTCCACCTCCCGTACCACATGTTGGGCCCGTGTGTAAAGCCCCAGCCGCACATTTCGCAGATAAGCCGACAGCACAGCTGGCCCACTTTGCTGCAAGGCCTGCAATTGTTCGGCCAATGCGATCAGGGGCACAACTTCAGCCTGCGCGTTGAGGGTCTCAATTTCCACCGCCCGTTTCGACTGTACGATTTTCTGATCGGCTGTGGCCTGGGCCAGGCTGATGTCCGATGAGACCTGATTGTGGGCCGTGTTGATCGCAGCGAGCGCCGACTCCACTTCGGCTGGCGGGTCGATGCCCGTGATGAGCGAGGCGTCCAGGACGATGCCGTAACGGGCAGCGGACGAGGCACACTCACGCTCCATATGTTCGTTCAGATCGCGCAGGTTCTTGCGCAGGTCATTGATAGACACGTCGGTGACGATGCTCATCTCTGCGCCGCGCGCAGCTCCCGCAGCCGGCGCCTCGAAACTGGCGATGCGTTCGCGCAGCACTGAGACAAAGTAGCCCATAACGTGTGAGATAGGGCGCTTGACGCCGAACAAGTAGGCATACAGATTATTCTCGGCTACCCGGTAACGGATTTGGCCGGTGAGGCCGATTTTGAGCTGATCTTTGGTTACCCCTTCCAGAATCGTGCCGCCAGCATTGGCGTGGGGGTCTTCCGGATCGAGCGCCATATTCATCGTTTGGGTAGCGATGGAGACTTTGTAGATGCGCTCCCACGGCCATTTGAAATACGGCCCGCCCGGTGGGATGACGCGCACCTGGGGATAGTTGTAGCGCTTTTTATGATCGGCGCTGAGTGTCTCGCCCAGCGGCGAGTCGGCGGTAGTCGCGCTGCCCACGCGCTCTGCCCGCCCAAAAATCGTTTTCACCGCTCGCTCGTTCTGATCTACGGCGTAGAATGCGGTGAGCAGATGACTACATACAAGCCAGAGCAAAAACCCAAAAATCATACCTGCCAAGATATTCATTGAACACTCTCCTCATTGACAAGAGATCATAACCACTTGCTGTGACTTGCTGTCATTACCTTGACAGCCTCACATCAGACTAAGGTACAATGGTATCTTCTCAATAAGTTGGGGAGCTGTGGCCGGTCTCCCGACCGAGCCACAGCGGGCACGGTCAGGAGACCGGCCCGAGCGAGTTTACCCCGGTTTATTGAGATGATACGTACAATGTACTGATTCACGTGACTTCACATCCGTGGCTTCACGTCACACCTGAGGCCTACGATTGGGTCCACATAACGGAATTGTCTTTCAGCCTACTCGAACAGATCAGCGACCGGCACGCTGAAGTCGGGCAGCACATCTCCACCTGTCAAGGTGTCTTCGGCCGTCAAGATCTCAACTTCGGCCCGTGAGCAATAAACGTGGACCTGTTGCCGGTGCGGATAGGCGTCATACAAATCAGCTCTCCTTCGACGAGTTCCGCCCGTCCCACGTCTCCCAGGACCAGCAAGTCTGCTCCTGTCATAACAGCAGCGTCGGCCGGCGCCTCATCCGTTTCAGGGGGAGAGGCAACCGTTTCAACCGTATCATCCGCTAAAACTGTTCGCACGACCATCGACACACCTCCTCAAATTGTGGGTAATTTTAACATAGCGCGAATTTTTGGGCAAACGTTTCTGGCGAGGTAAGGGGTAGGTAGGCAAAGATACAGGTAGACAAGGATCAAGGGGGGATTTTAGCGCTCGCGCAGCGCCTGGCCCAGGCGCCGGGCACCCGCCGCCAGGTCGTCGTGGGAGACCAGGGTGAAGGCCAGACGGCAGCGATCATCACCACCCTCTCCGGCGTAGAAGCACGCGCCCGGCACGTAGGAGACGCCGGCGGCCTCGGCGGTGGGCAGGAAGGCGGCGCCATCGACGCCCGGCGGCAGTCGGACCCAGGCGAAGAATCCGCCGCCGAGACGTTCCCAATGGCAGGCCGACGGCAGATGCTCGGCCAGGGCCGCCAACAAGACGTCCCGGCGCTCCCGGTACTCGGCCCGCAGCGTCGCGACATGGCGATCGAGGAACCCCAGCTCGATGAAGGCGGCGGCGACGTAGGCGGTGAAGTGGTTGATCCCGCCGCCGCTATCGAGCATGCCACAGCCAATACACCGCTGCACGATCTCCGGGCTGGCCGACAGCCATCCCAACCGCAGCCCCGGCGCCAACACCTTGGAGAAAGACGCCAGCCGCACGATGGGCCCGGCCGGTGCCAACTCGTAGAGCGACGACGGCGGCGGCTCGTCGTACCACAACTCGTGATAGGCGTCGTCCTCCAGCACCAGCAGGTCCGGGTGATTCGTGCGCCGCTCGCGCTGCACCAACCTCACCAGGGCCCCGCGCTGTGCCATCGACATCGTCTTGCCGGTGGGATTGTTGTAGGTGGGGACGGTGTAAAGCAGGCGCGCCGCTCGCCCCTGGCGCGCCAGGTCTTCCAGCGTCTCGCCCAGGGCCTCGACGAACAAAGGCACGCCTCCCTGGCCAGCGCCTGGGACCGGCACCAGGTCCAGGTCGTGATCGCGGAAGATGCGCAGCGCCAGATGGTAGACCGGCGATTCCACCAGCACCACGTCGCCGGGCCGCGTCAGCAGCGTGCATAACATGTCCAACGCCTGGGACGTGCCCCCGGTGATCATCACCTGTTCCGGCGGCGGTGCGTAACCCAGGCGGTCCATCCGGGCGCACAGTTGTTCGATCAGGCGAGCCGGACCCTGCTCGGCCCCGTAACACAGCGCCAGCACGCCATCCCGCGCCAGCGCTACCTCCGTCGCCTGCCGCATCTCATCAACCGGCAACAGTGCCAACGCCGGATGTCCCCAGATCAACTCGATGATGTCCGGGCGCAGGAAAAGCTGGACGTCACGCAACCCCATCTGTTCCATCCTCCGGTGCGGGCAGCGTGAAGTAAAAGGTACTTCCCGCGCCCACCTCACTCTCGACCCCCACCTCGCCGCCCAGCTTATCCACGATCCGGCGGACGATGGAGAGGCCCAAGCCGTGCCCCTCGATCCGCATCTGTCCCAACCGTTCGAAGGTCTCGAACAATTTGGCCTGCTCCTCCTCCAAGAGCCCCGCGCCGTTATCGCGCACCCAGAAACGAATCTGACCATCTACCTGTTTCTCGCCGCCCAGGGTCAGCCGGGGCGGCTCGCCGCCGTACTTGATGCCGTTGCTGAGATAATTGACCCACACCTCCTCGACCCACGGCCCGTAACCCACGGCCACGGGCCAATCGTCGGGCTGTTCGATCTCCGCCCCGTGTTGCTCGATCATATTCGCCAACCTGGACACAGCCTCCGCCACGACCTCGGCCATATCCAGGGGCACCAAATCAACGTCCTCTTTCTTGCGCACGCTGGAGAGCAACAACAACTCGTCCACGATGCGGATCGCCTTCTGGCTCTTCTGGAACAGGGTCTCGGTGATTTCCTGCTGCTTTTCCTCCGACATCGAGACGTAACCGGAACGCATGATGTCGGCGTAAGTCGCGATGACACTGACGGGGTTCTTGACGTCGTGGGCCACGGTCTGGGCGAAGGCGTCCAGTTCGGCGTTCTGCCGCTCCAGTTCTTCCGCGTGCCGACGCAGTGCCTCCTCTATCTCCTTGCGCTGGGTGATGTCGATGACGAAAGCCATGACGATGATGCCATCCTCTGCCTTCACGTAACTCAAACCGACCTCGACCGGGAATTCCTCCCCACCCTGGCGTCGCCCGGCGAGGTCCATATTGATCCCCATCAATCGCTCGTGGGGTTCGGCCAGGTAACCGGCCCGGTGCCCGACGTGACGGTCGCGGAAAAGCTCCGGGATCAACTTCTCGACCGCCTCCCCGAGCAAGGCCTCCCGCTCGTAACCGAAAATATCCTCGATTTTGCTGTTGGCCAGCAGGATACGGCCATCCTCGTCGACGATCAACACGCCCACCGGGGCCGACTCCAGGATCGCCTGGGTCAACACACTCTGCCGCTCGATCAATTCCTGCGAGGCAAATCCATCACACACGCGTAACACTTCGCTATCCATCATCGCCCCCCATCAAATCCCGCCCGTTGATTGAATCCATTCCACGCCAGATCGAACAACCTCGGCCAGGAGCGCCCCACTGGTATTGCCAAGACCCGCTCGCGCCAGATCTCGATGGCCTCAGCCGTTCGCTCGAAACAGTCCGCCGTAAACGCCGCCAGCGCCTCACCCTGTTCGGTCGTGCTCAGTTCCTCCACTCTCTCAGCCAGTTCCGCCGCTGCCGACTGAAATTCCGCCTCCAACGCATCCCGTTCGTCGACGTAGGCCAACAGACGGGCCTCGTAACGCCGAATCACGGTCCGGTGGAGCCGCTCGTGGGCCCACCAGAGCGAGTCGGGGTCGTACGTGCCCGTGGGCTCTGGTCCCAGATCGGACAACCCACCCGCCAGGTAGACCGGCTTGAACACGCCCGTGCACGGCGCGGCCGTGCCGGTCAGCCAGACGGTCGACCGCTCCGGCGACAGATGCGCCACCATCGAACCGGTCGTCTGTGCGGGCCGCGTGGGGCCAAAGCCGGCGTGCACGCAGATCTTATCGGTCAGCCAACCCTGGCTGGGATCCTGTCCAATCACTGGCGCCGGGCCGCCAGCCCTATGAGAGCCGTGGTCGCGCAACGCGGCCATCATCGTCCCCACAGAGATCGCGCCCTTCTGGTTCTCCAGGAGTGCCGTGGCGCGACGCTGGCGGGCGCGACATCCGTCCAGGCGCGTCATCCAGAAATCGGAGTAGCAGCGCGCCATGTGGAAATCAGCCCTAGCGGTAGGGGATCTTGGTAAAGACCGCCTCGTTGCCGATGGCCACCCCCCGCTCGTTGACGCCCATCTCGGCTCCCCAGATCCAGAAGGGCCGCGAGAGCAGCACGGCGTGGGTTTCGGCCACCTGGGGAATCTCGACGTAGGTACACCGGACCGTTGAGCCGGGCGCGTGCCGGGTCCGGGGTACGTGGATCAGCACCTGGGCCTCGTTCGGCTGCCGATCGCTGTTCTTGGACAGGACGACTGAGCCATCGGCCGTCGAATTGCCCAGGGCAACGAGGGTATCACACATAGCCCCACCTGTATTTCACGCCAGGAGTTCCTCCCGCAAGCAGGCGAACTGGGCGCAGAACTCGGCCGCCAGGCGCGCCTTGTCGGCGTCGGGCAGGAAACTCGCCTGCAGGCCATTCAGGCTGACCTGCTCCAGCGAACGGCCGTCGCCTGCCTCACCAGCCCCAAAACCGAAGTGCCGCACCAGCACCTTGTACTCGCGATTCAGATCCGCCCCGAACATCGGCGGATCGTCGGAGTTGACGGTGACCATCAGACCGGCGTCCCACAAACGGCCCAGGGGATGGGCATCGTAACCGGGATAGACGCCCAGGCAAACGTTGCTGGTAGGGC
>DSAR01000171.1 GCA_011046405.1 Chloroflexota bacterium
ACATATAACAGCCATATGGAGGCGCGATGAACGAACCCAACCTGCCCCAAATTCTCTTTCAAGCCGACAAGGCTCTCCAGGAAGGCCGCTGGGACGACGCCCGACAGCTCTACCGGCGGGCGGTAGAGGTCCAGCCTGATCATCCAGAGGCCTCGCGCGGTCTGGTTCAGATTGACCGATTGGAACAGACTGACGGCGCTGTACGGGAGTTGATTCAGGAAGCGGACAACTACCTGGAAGCGGAGAACTACCAAGACGCCTACAAAACCTACACCGACGCCCTCAACCAGGCAGGACAAGCCGGAATTTTAAAATACCATACCCAATTGGAGCAAAAACGGAACCAGGCCCGCGACCTGGTCAACTATCAGCAGCGGGTCGAAGAGGCTATGAAGGCAGCGCAGCAGCACGTCAGCCAGGGGGAGTGGGAAGCTGCCTTGCAGAGCATGGACGATCTGCTGCGCGAGATACCGGATGGTCCGCTCTACCAACGATTGTCCGATCCGCTGCGCCAGGCCCGCCAGGAGGCCGAGCGCCAGATGGGCGACGATGCCCTCTACCGGGAAGCCAAAGAAGCCTTTCAAACCCAGGACTTTGAGCGCGGCGTCCGCCTGGCCAAGACGATCCCTGAAGATTCGCCCCGCTACGCCGAAGCCCAGCGACTGCTGATCCAGGCCAAGAGCTTTCTCCAGCGCTACATCCTGCCGGCGATGGAGCGGGCCGAGGCGGCCTTCCAAGAAGGGCGCTGGGCGGATGCCTTTGCCGAGCTAGACCGCCTGCGGAACGACTATCCCGACAGCCCCACCTGGCAAAAGCTCTGGCTGCGGGTGGGGATGGCCCACGGGCAGCAGGAGCTGGACGCCGGCCGTCAGGCGAATGGGCAGGGGGACGTCGCCGGCTTCCAGGCCGCTCAACACCACTTTGAGCAGGCCCGCCAGGCCTTCGAAAAGGTGTTGGCGGTCTACCCCACCCACGCCACGGCCCCCCTCCTGCGGGACGAGGCCGTTGACCTGATCCAGGTCGCCGTCGAGGAGGCCCAGGCGCGGGCCGCCTGGGACGCCGGTCGGCGGGAGGAGGCGCTGGCGATGCTGGGAACGGCGCAGGGCCGGATCGAGCGGGCCAGTGGAGAAGGGCGGGACTATCTCGCCCTCGCAGCGGTGGTGAAGGGGATGCAGGACGCGCTGGAAAGGGAGATCGCGCGGATCGCCGAGGAGGAGCGCTGCCTGCAGGACGGTCGGCGGCTGCTGGCCGACCGGCGATGGGAGCAGGCGGCGGACTGCTTCCGGCGCACCCTCAACGCGCTGTTGGAGGAGCACCGGCGGCAGGCGGCCGAGGGATTGAACGCGGCCGAGCTGGAAATGCGCCGGTTCGAGGAGGAGATGGCGCGGGGTCAGGCGGCGGCCGAGCCTGGGGCGGCGGTGGAGGCGTTCCAGGCCGCCTACGAGCGCTGGCCGAGCGGGCCGGGCGTGATCCAGGCTTTGCAAGAGGCGCTGATGCGGGCCGGTCGGGTGGCCCGGGACGGGGGGAGGCAGAAGGAGGCGGTTGGCTATTTCAACCGCGCGTTGGCGCTGAACCCGGAAAACCGGCAGGCGGAGCGCGAGATCCGGGGGTTCGAGGAGCGGCCGCGCATCGAGGCGGGATTGGAACAGGCGCGGGAGGAGCTGGCGCGATCGAACCGCCGGCCGGAGACGACGGCGGCCGATTTCGAGGCGCTGCACGGCCGTCTGGAGGCGCTGCACGAGCAAGCCAGTCCCTACCCCGACCTCAAACAGTCGGCGCAAGCGTTGTTGGAGCAGGTGCATGGGCTGCGCCGTCAGTGGCAGGCCTACGAGCGGCTCGCCCGGCGGGCCGAGGACGCCCGGCGGGAGGGAGATTGGGAGCGGGCGGTCCAGGAGCTGGGCCAGGCGGCGACCGAGTTGGGAGACGCCGCGCCGCCTGTCCTCTATGAAACGATTGGTGAGTGGAGCGAGGTGGTCAAGGCGGCCAGCGCGGCAGAGGCGGCCGCGCCACCGGCGCTTCAGGAGGCCGAGAGCGGCTATCGCCAGTCCCCCCAGAGCGGCGATTTTGCCGCCCCGCTGGACGCTCTGGCGCGGGCCGAGGCGGCGCTGGAACGGGTCGAGCGGGCGGCTGAGGAGGCCGGCGGGCCGCCGCCCCAGGCGATTCCACCCCTGCGGGCGCGAACGGATGACCTGCGCCGGCGGGTCGAGATCGCGCAAGCCGCCTACCAATCCCCGGAGGCGGCCAACGGGTTGAGGCGGGTGCAGGAGGCGCGTCACAAGTGGCCGGACGACCCCGTGTTCCAGGCCTTGGAGCCGCTGCTGCGGGAGCGGGCCGAGGGCGAGATCGAGGGGCTGCTCCGGCAGGCGACCACCGCCCTGGAGAGCGGGGACTTGACGGACGCTCTCGACCGGCTGCGGCAGGCCTACGAGCTGCGGCCCGACGACGCCGAGATCGCGGCCCGCTACGCGGCCCTCCGGCGGCGGCGCGGGCTGGAGGAAAAACTGCGCCAGGTCGAGACCGACTATGCGGCCAAGCTCTCTACCAAGAGCGAGGTGGACGCCCGGGACGCTCTGCGGCGGGGGCTGGACCTGCTGCTGGACCCCGAGACCGACCTGCCGGATGAGGCGCGCGACCTCTTGCAGCGGCTCGTGCGGTTGAGCGAGATGCAATCAGGGCTGGCATTGGGCTACAGCAAACCGTGGCAGACCGCAGAGGACCTGTTGGCCGATTTGGGGCAGTTGGGGAGCCGGCATTGGGCGGCCCGGCGGGGGTCCCAGTTGGCCGACCAGTGGGCGCGGCTGGCGCGGGACATCGCCCAGCGGAGCGTCGTCGCCTCGGCCACGCTTTTGAAGGACTACCAGACCGCCTACCGGGCCGCCCGGGAGTACGTGCAGTCTCATCCCGAGGACGAAGCGGCTATCGCGCAAGAGGGCCGAGCTCAGGAGAATCTGATCAACCAACTGAACGAGTCGGCCAGCAAGCGGCTGGGGCGGGCGCAGGAGGCGCTGCAGCGGGGCGACTTTGAGATCGCGCTGAACAACCTGGCGAGCCTGGAGGGGGAGATCTATGGGCCGATAGACGCCGAATTCCCTGGCCTGTTGACGGGGTACGAAGAGGTCGAGCGCACGCGGCGCGAGGCCGAGCAACTGTCGGAGCAGGCGAACCAATTGAAGCAGCGATACACAGAAGTGACGCCGCGCCTGGAGGAGGCGGAACGAGACTTTCTGGGCGACCAGTTGGACAAGGCCGAAAAGACGCTCCAGTCCCTGCCGGTTCTCAAAGGCGCGCCCCACCTGGCGGAACGGGTGACCGACCTGCGGGCGCGCATCCGGCAGGCGCAGGTGGACCAAGTGCGCAAGGGGCTGCGAACGGCCCTCGCCGCCGCCGAGACGCGGTTACGCATGGCGAGTACGACCGAGGAACTGGACGAGACCCTGCGCGACCTGAGCCGCCTGCCGGAGCCGCACGACCTTCAGGCGCTGCCGGTCGAGGAGCGGGAGGCTTACCACCAGACGCTGGAGCAGGTGCGCCAGCAGCGGGAGGATCTGGTGGCCGGCAGTTCGTGGGAGGCCAAGGCCGAAAAGTATGAGCGGGAGGGGAACTATCAGCAGGCTGCCGAGGCCTTGGAAAAAGCGGTCGCTGCCGCTCGTCAGGGAGACAAGCGGGTCGAGCTGCAGGTCAGGCTGGATGAGGCGCGGGCCAGAGCCGAGACGGAGCGGCGGCGGGAGGAGGCGCTCCGGCTGGGGCGTGAGCACCTTCGCCAGGAGGCGTATCTCGAGGCGCGGTTGGAATTTGGACGCGCCCAGGACCTGGGCGCCGAGGTCGGCGACCTGCTGCGCCTGGCCCGGGCCGGTGTGCTCTGGCTGCGGGCGCAGCGGCTGTGGGAAGAGGAGAACGACGGTGAAGAGGCTCTCTTGGAACTGGAGGACGTGAATCCCTTGCTGGCCGACAATCCCGAGCCGGCCGCCGAAGAGATCGGCGGGCGGGTGCGCCGGCTGAGGAAAAAGATCGAGTGGCAGCAAGAAGCGCAGCGAACGATCCGCGCACATCTCAGCGCCGCCCGTGCAGCCATCTCCACCGGCGATGTGGACCGCGCTCGGGAAAAGATTGACGCTGCCTTGCAGAGCGATCCCAATCACCAAGAGGCGCTCGAATTGCAAGAGCGGTTACACCGCACGTTGGAGGCCCGCTCCCTGTTCGGAGAGGCCCAGGCCGCGGTGGAGGGGGGGCGCTACGACGAGGCGCTTGCCAGGATCAATGTGATTCTCGCCAAGCTCCCGGATTACGCCGAGGCCATCAGTCTCAAGGAGCAGATCGAATCCACCCGCCAGGCCAACGAGGCGCTGGTACGGGCCGAGACGCTGGCCCGTAACCGCGAGTTCCAACAGGCCCGCCAGGCGCTGGAGCAGGCAGTCGAACTAGGCGCCAGCCGGGACCGGGTGCGGCAGGCGCAGGATACCATCGAGGGCCTGGAAAAAACCTGGCAGAGCGAGACGCTGGATCCGATCAAAGCCCGCTTCCGCGATGGACAGTACGCCGACGCGCTTGGTATGTGCAAACAGGCGCTGGAGCGGGCCACGTCCCCGGATTTTCAGGCCATTCTGGAAAACCAACAGCTCGAGATCGTCAATCGCTGGGTGGAGAAATCGCTGGACAAACTGCGGCCGCAGCTGAAGCAAAGCGCCGCCGAGTCGGAGCTGAACGACCTGGCGATCGAGCTGGACCGACTGGCGGCCCTGGAACCGCGCCCCTCCGATCACCTGGCCCGCGAACTCGAACGCCTGTGGACCGAGGCCCACACCAAGAGACTGCGGCAGCAATTGGAGACGGTGTGGCAGCAGGTCGAACAGTCCGCTTGGGATGCTGCGTCGAAACAACTCCAAACGGTACACGAGGAGGCAGACCGCCTGGGGCTGGGGCCGATCGCCCACGAGGCATCTACCCTGGAGATAGAGATCGAGGAACGTCGCCAGGAGCAGGAACGCCAGGATCACCGGGGGAGGCGAGACCGGCTCGTAGCTGAAGCTCAGGCCTTGTTGCAAAAGCCCGCTGCTCGCTCGGACCTGGAACGAGCGCAGGACCTGGCCCAGCAGGCCCTGGGGGTCGTCGGCTTTGCCGACGATCGGGAGGCTGGCAGGTTGAAGGAGAGAGCAGGCGAGGCCATCGCGCTCTTCGACAAGACCGAGGAGGCTGTGCGAAGCAGTCAGAGGCTGATCCGCCAGCGCAGTTTCGACCAGGCCGAGGCGGCGCTGAGTATGCCGGAGGTCTCTCCCCTGCTTGCCGAGACCTACGAACAGCAGCGCAACCTGGCGCGCCTGCTGCGCCAGGCCGGACGGGATCAGGACCGGGAGGCCTGGGAATCCGCCCTGCATGGGTATCAGCAGGCGATCGAACAGGACGCCAGCCTGGCTCCCTTGCTGGAAAGCGACACCGAGCGCTGCCGTCAGCGGCTGATGGAGGGCGTGGTCGCCCAGGCCCAGCGGGCGTTGGATGCCGCGCCGCCGGACCCGGCGAGCGCCCGGCGCGCGCTGGACCAGGCCGAGTCGGCCGGCTGGTTCACGCCGGCCTTTAGCGCCACCGTCGCCCGGCTGCGGGGCTGGTGCGACAGCCAGGAGCACGTGGCCCACGCGATCGAATGTCTGGAACGAGAGGACAGCGACCCCGCCGGCGCATTGGACGCGCTGCGGCAGGCCCGCCAACTGCTGCCGGACGGTCAGTCCGACGCCGGCCTTGGGACGTGGGAACATCTGACCCGGGCGCTCCTGGCCTGGGAGCGGGCAGACCTGGACAGCGTCGAAAACGAACTGGACGCGCTGGAGGGAACGGCACTGAATAAACATCGCCACGCGCGGCGTCTGCGTCGTGGTCTGACTCGGGCCCGCCGGGAGGAACGGGAAAAGGGACTATCCCAGACGTTGTCCCGGTTCGAGGAGGCACTGTTAGCATACCACCTGAGCCAGGCCGAGAGCGCCCTTCGGGAGGCCGATGCCATCGCCGGGGCTGAAGGCGATCCGCGCCTGGATGCAGCCCGGCAGCGGTTCGTGGAACAGCAGGGCCGGGTGGAGAGATTGAACGGATGGTTGGACGAGGCCAAGGATGCCGCCGCCGACAACGAGTGGGAAAAAGCAGTCGAACAGTTATTGGAGGCTCGACGAGAGGCCGCGGGATATGAGCGCGTCATCGAGGCGACGGCCGATCTGCAGAACCGGCTGCACAGCCTGGCCCAAGACCATTGGGATCGGGAGCGCTTCGCCGAGGGACTGGCCGCCTGCGAGCAGGCCCTCCGCCTGGGCCCCAACGAGACGATCACGGCGCTGCGGCAAGAGATCACAGCGGCCCGCGATCACAGGCTGGCAGGTCTGCGCCGCCAGGCGGAG
Source organism: Chloroflexota bacterium (assembly GCA_011046405.1). Lineage (GTDB taxonomy): Bacteria > Chloroflexota > Anaerolineae > B4-G1 > B4-G1 > DSAR01. Next base: position 6,378 of record DSAR01000171.1, read on the forward strand.
CGCGCACTGGTGGTCTGGGATCCCCAAACTGCTGAGAAACGGTTGAAGCAGGCATTGGACATCGCGCCCGACGACGCCGCTCGCGAGCTACGGGATCTGCTGGACCAGGCCCGGCAGATGAATATTCAGACCCCCGATATGCGGCGCTACATGGAGGCCGGCTGGAAGGCGCTGCGTGGGCGGGACTATTCGGCCGCGCAGCAGGCTTTCGAGCAGGCCAGAGACACCGTCGCCAATTTTCGAGAGGCCCAACTGTGGCGGGATTACGCAGCCGCGATGAGACGGGCCGTTCAACTGGCCGAAATCGGGGGGTTCGAGGATTTTCGAGATGTCTCGCAGCTTTTGAACGAAGCCGAATCCTGTCTGTGGATCAGGCCAGGAGATCAACTGCCGGTCGTGCTGAAGGACCAGGACTTGCCGGAACGTCGTCGCCAGGCGGTCTGGGATGCCCATCGGTTACAGGGGCTGGCGAACCGGTTGAACGAGCAGCACGTGCAGTACGAGCGGTACTTTGCTCAGTCCGAGACCGGGTTGGCCTACGAACTGCTGCCCCAGCTCGATCAGCAGCGGCGGGCTTTTCTCCAACAGCACGACGCGCCCAGCCCACCTCCGGCCGATTTTGGCGTTGAGAGATCGGAACCGCCTCCCAGGAAAAAGCTGTCTCCGGTGGACGAGCCGTCAGTCGTATCTAAAGTCTCGGAACATTTGCCCTCCCCCACCAAACCAGAGTCGGAGCCGCCCGAGTCTGAACCTACTCCTGGCAGGGTTGATGAAGAAGAGAGGAAGAAAGAAGAGGCAGATCCGATCGGCCAGGCATTGCCAGAGGAGCAAACGACGTTTATCAAAGATGGGGATGGGAAAGAAGACACCCCGGCAGCGCCAAAGGTCGAGACCGGGTTTACGGAAGACCCGGCCAGGGGCGAGACGCCGGGCGACGACGATGGCCCCGAGATACCGCCCGATACTGCTGCTCAGCGTCCTGATGTGGGCGACTCTGCGGAGGATGATGAACCGACTTGGGTGGCGTGGGACCCATCCGGCTATGCTCCACCGACTTATGAGGACGGCGAGGAGGAATGAATATGAACGACATCACCGACCGCGAGAAGAAACGGCTGCTGGAACGGGCCCTGGCCGAGGGCCGGCGGGCGCTGGACGCCGGCAAATTCGACGAGGCCCGCAAGTACTTTGGCGACGCCTTACAGATCGAACGCGACAACGAGGAGGCGCGGGCCGGACAGCGGGAGGCCGACTATCGTGAGCGGATGACGGCTGGGCACCGCCACTATCAGGGAAAGCGGTACGCCGAGGCGGCCGAATCCTTTCGCGAGGCCGGGGGCGCGGCCGCCGATTTGACCCCTGAGCAGCGCGACCAGGCGGCCTATTACGAGAACATCGCCAAGGGTTACTATTCCTTGGGGGAGGACAATTTCGCGGCCGCCAAGGCCTTTTTCGAAAAGGCTCAGAAGGTAGACGACCAAGGGGCCGAGGGGCGAGCAGGATTGATCGAGACTCTCTCCCAGGCCGGTCAGCGGGCCGAAGCGCGAAAGCGGCGCGGGGAGGCCAGGGACTATTACCGGGAATTGCTGGCCTTTGATCCCCAGAACAGCGAGGCCAGGGTGCGCCTGAGCGCCGTCAACCGGCAGATTCAGATCCGCTGGATCATTGGCGGGGTGATCGGGATGGTCATCCTCCTGCTCGTTCTGGCCCAGGTGAACCAGTTCATCGCCTGGCCGGTGGCGGCCTGTAACGCGCCGGGCATCGGCGGGGTGCTGTGTACCCCTTCCGCCACGCCAACCCTGACC
>DSAR01000097.1 GCA_011046405.1 Chloroflexota bacterium
ATTCGCGGGCCACAACTGCAAAGTCGGCCTACGCCGACTATAAACTAACCTGCGAAGGCAGGTTTTGCAGTTGTAGCACGCGGTTTTAACCGCTGTGCGCTGTAATGTGCCATTGTCAAATTATATACTCAAACGTGTTTCCGCGCTAATTGCACGTCAAGGGCTGGCCCCCATCGGCGTCGTGGTGTCCAACTCGATGATGGGCGAGGTCATGCCCGGCATCGCCGAGGCGGTCGCCGGTGCGCCAGGGTGTAAATTGCTCCTGCTCATCAACCAGCCCCACTTCGAGATCGTCGGTATCGAGCGGAAAGCGCTCACCAAGCAGATCGAGGCTGCCATCGAGACCATCCAGCAGGCCATTGCCGCCAGCGGTTGACATCCCGGACACCCTGTGGTATATTATGCTCCGCTGACATGAAGTCGGCGCAAAAAGCGTATCATGAAGATCGCCACTCAACCGGCCTGAAGGCCCGGTCTGTGTGGCGTTTTTGTTTTCACGGAGGTGTGAAATGTGCGAAGCTAAGGTCTACGTCCGCGATGGTGACGGCGAAGCGCGCCAGGTGATGGAGGACGTCATGCTGGTCCAGCCGGAACCGGAGCAGGACGCCTACCTGCTGGTCAACCTGCTGGGCGAGCAGAAGCTGGTGCAGGGAAGGATCGAGAGGATCGACTTCCTCAAGCACACCATCCACCTGAGCCAACCGGGCAGCAACGCCAGTTAGTTTTAGCGCTGTAACGACAACCGCATACGACGAGCAAACGAGGGGCCATGAAGGCCGTCTTCAGGTTGAACCTGGAACGCTTATCTGGCCCTTTTTCGTTTGTCCAAAGACCAATTTGGAGGATGACCATGATTGACATCGAAGGAACCATCAGGTTCCACGGCCACAGTTGCCCCGGCCTGGCCACCGGCATCCGCGCAGCCGAGATCGCGCTGCGCGAGATCGGCCCGCATTCTGCCGACGAGGAGATCGTGGCCATCGTCGAGACCGACATGTGCGGCGTGGACGCGATCCAGTACCTGACCGGCTGTACGTTCGGCAAGGGCAACCTGATCCACCTGGATTACGGCAAGAACGCCTTTACCTTTATCCGCCGCTCCGACGGCAAGGCGCTGCGCATCGTGACCCAGCCCAACGCCTTTGGCCCGCCGGACCTGGAGCGCCAGGCGCTGTTCGAGCGGGTGCGCAGCGGCGCGGCGACGGAGGAAGAGCAGGCGCGCTTCAGTGCGCTGCACGGCCAGCGCGTTCAACAGGTGCTCGACGCGCCGGAAGAGACGCTGTTCGAGGTGCGCGAGGTCGAGCCGCGCATCCCGGCGCGGGCGCGTGTCATAGCCTCGCTGGCCTGCGACGCGTGCGGCGAGATGGCGATGGAGACGCGCACACGCCGCTTCCAGGGCCGCACGCTGTGTATGCCCTGCTTCGAGGCAGCCGAAAATCGTTGGTAACACTCACTATCCGACACTTTTTCTTTTGCCACGAATTTCACGAATCAACGCCAATTTTCTAGCTTTTATTCGCGGAAATTCGTGCAATTCGTGGCAAAAATACCGGCCCTTGTCTCATAGGAACCCGCTTTGCACAAAAGTGTCCGGTAGAGAATTGTAACAGAAGGTTATTTTACGATGCAACTAACCCCCATTGGCGTCATTCACAGCCCCTACGAGCAACACGGCGACGCGCCCCGCCAGGGCCGCCTGTCCGACGACGAAATCACGCTGGAAATCTATCCGCAATTTACGGCAGCGCTCAAAGACATTGTCCGCTGTTCACACCTGATCGTGCTGTACTGGGGAGACCGGGCCAACCGGGAGACCCTGCAATCGCGGACGCCTTTCAGCGATGTCCCCGTGGGCGTCTTTTCCAGCCGCTCGCCCAACCGTCCCAACCCGATTGCCTTCTGCGTGGCCGACTTGATCCGGCAGGAGGACAACCGGCTGATCGTGCGCGGAGTGGATGCCCTGGATGGCAGCCCGCTGCTGGATATCAAAGCCTACGCCCCGGCCATAGACAGCGTCCCCGAGGCGCGCAACGGGCATATCCCCCACAGCCTGAACGAGACATCGAAAGGACAGAAAACGAATGCGTGAGCAAGTTTCCATCGGCGGCAGCCCCTCGAGCCCGGCGGCGGCCTTTCTGCGGCAGTCGGCCCACAAAAAACACCTCATCCTGGGTTTAACGGCGCTGACTTTGCTGTTGGCCGTCGTCGCCATCAACGCCGGGGCCGCGAATACACATCCCGTGCAGGTGCTGCGGGCGCTGCTGGGCCTTGAAAGCGGCATCCCCCACGTGGTGATCTGGAACATCCGATTGCCGCGCGTCATCGCCGGGATCGTGGCCGGGATCGGGTTGGCGGTGGCCGGCTGCGTGATGCAGACCTGCCTGCGGAACCCGTTGGCCTCGCCGTTTACGCTGGGCATCTCCAACGCCGCCGCCTTTGGCGCCAACCTGGCGATCGTGTTCTTTGGGGCCGGCACGCTGCACAGCAATACCCACGATGCGGTTTTCATCGCCAACCCCTATACCGTCACCATCAGCGCCTTTGTCTTTTCGGTCACCGCTATGATCCTGATTCTGCTCCTGGCCCGGCTGCGCGGCTTTTCGCCCGAATCGGTGGTGCTGGCGGGCGTGGCCTTCGGCTCGCTGTTCGCGGCCGGCTCGACCCTGGTGCAGTACTTTGCCCAGGACGTGCAAGTGGCCGCCATGGTCTTTTGGACCTTTGGCGATCTGGGCCGCGTCGCCTGGCAGGAGGTGACGCTTCTCGCGGTCCTGACGGCGGCGGCCCTGATCTATTTCCTGCTGCAACGTTGGAATTACAACGCCCTCGAAAGCGGCGAGGACGCGGCCAAGGGCCTGGGCGTACACGTGGAGCAGATCCGCTTCCGCAGTATGCTGGTGGCCTCGTTGATCACTGCGGTGGCGGTCTCGTTTATGGGCATCATCGGTTTCATCGGACTGATCGCGCCGCAAATGATGCGCCGCGTCCTGGGCGTCGATCACCGCTTCCTGATCCCGGCCTCGGCGGTGACCGGCGCGGCCTTGCTGCTGTTTGCCGACACCCTGGCGCGCACCCTGATTTCACCCGTGGTCCTACCGGTGGGCGCGATCACGTCCTTCTTTGGCGCGCCGCTGTTCCTATTCATTTTAGCGAAAGGATATTCCCGGCGATGATTTTGAACGTACGAGGGATTCGATTTGACTATCCGGGCCGCCCGGTGCTGGAAGAAGTCAACTTTGTGGTGAAAAAAGGTCAGGTGCTGGCGATCCTGGGTACCAACGGCACCGGAAAAACCACGCTGCTCAAATGCCTCAACCGCATCCTCACGCCGGCAGCGGGCACGGTGCTGATCGAGGATCAACCCATCTCGACCCTCAGCCGCAACGGTCTGGCGCAGAAAATGGGCTACGTGGAACAACAGCGCAACGGCTCACGGGCCACGGTTTTCAATACCGTGCTGTTGGGACGCAAGCCCTACATCCGCTGGGACATCAGCCAGAACGATATGGCGATTGCGGCGCAAGCGCTGGAAACGCTGGGACTTTCTGAATTCGCCCTGCGCCACCTGGATGAACTGAGCGGCGGTGAACTGCAGAAGGTGGTGATCGCCCGCGCCCTGGCGCAAGAGCCGGAAATTCTGCTGATGGACGAACCGACCAGCAGCCTGGACTTGAAGAATCAGATTGAGGTGGTCAACTTGATCCGGCAGATCAGCCGCGAACGGGGCATCGCCGCGGTGGTGGCGATGCACGATCTCAACCTGGCGCTACGCTTGGCGGATCGCTTCATTCTGCTCAAAGACAAAAGCATCTACGCCGCCGGCGGATCGGAGGTGATGACCCCAGAAAACATCCAAGCCGTTTACGCCGTTCCCGTAACCATCGTGGCCCATAATGGCAGTCGGGCGGTGATCCCTCTGTAAACCCTGGCTCGGCGAATGGAAATGTGCGCGGTATCTATTCAATCGTAAAACTATCACAGGAGGACTCTCATGAAGTCGCGTTTCTTCACCATCTTGTCGCTTGTCACTGTTCTATCCCTCTTTCTGGCCGGCTGCAATGCCGCCAACCCCAACGAAACGGAAACCGTGTCCGTCACCGACCTGTTGGGGCGAGAAGTATCTGTCTCTGCCGATGTCAGCCGCGTCGTCGCCATCGGCCCTGGCGCGTTGCGACTGTACGTTTACGCCGGAAACCTGGATTACGTCGTCGGGGTGGAGGCACTCGAAGTCAATCATCCCACCGGCCGGCCCTACCTGCTCGCCAACCCCGAACTGGCGGAACTGCCCGTCATCGGGCAGGGCGGCCCCAACAACGCCCCCGACCCGGAGAAAATCCTGACGGTCGCGCCGGACGTGATCTTTAGCACATACGCCACGGAGGCCTCCGTCGCCGGCGAGCTACAGGCCAAGACTGGCATCCCGGTGGTGGTGATCAGCTACGGGCGTGCTGGTTTTGGGGCCACGAATCTCTTCCAGCAGGACGTGCCCGATTCCCTGCTGCTGATCGGTCAGATCACCGGCGATAGCACAAAAGCCCAGGCCGCGGTAGAGTTCCTGAATCAAGCCATAGAAGATCTGGGGAAGCGCACCAGCGATATCCCAGATGCCGACAAGCCTTCGGTGTACGTGGGCGGGCTGGGCGCCCGGGGCGCGCACGGCATCGAGAGCACCCAGGGCCAGTACGCGCTCCTGGACGTAATCCACGCCCAAAACGTGGTGGATGAAACCGGGGAGAGCGGCTCGATCATGATCGACAAGGAGAAACTGCTGGCCTGGGACCCTGACTACATTTTCATCGACCAGGGCGGCTTTGCCCCGGTGCTGGAGGATTACCAGAAGAACCCCACCTTTTACGAATCCCTCTCGGCGGTGCAGAACGGCCAGGTTTACGCCCAACTGCCCTATAATTATTACCACACCAACATCGGCACGGCCCTTGCCGACGCCTATTACCTGGGCAAGATTCTCTACCCGGCGGCCTTTGCGGATATCGACCCCGGGCAGAAAGCGGACGAGATCTACGAGGCTTTGCTGGGCCACCCTGCTTATGCGCAGATGGCCGAGTCCTTTGGCGGGTTCAAGCAACTAAACTTGAGCGAGGAGTAAGCGAAAAGCGAATTGACATGCCTGAATTTCCGAATCAAGACCTGTTACAATTCGTTTTCAGCAACGTCCCGTTGGTGGCCGCTTGCTTGTTACCCGACGCCCCCCCGGTTCGATGGCGCGTAGCGTGCAATTGCAAGCCGCTTTTTACAAACGCTGGGACCGCCTGGCCGACGCGGTACGCAGCGGCCAACGGCCGGAAGCGGACCGTCGCGGTGAGCAGGCCGACGGCTGGGTGCGCAACTTTGTCCACGGCCTGTACGACATGGCGCGGCCCATGGCGCCCTTTATCGCCGAGGCCTTGGACCTGCCGACGGTTCGCGCCGCCACGCACCATCGCGCTGCCGGACTGGGTCGGCGTGGACCTGACCGTCGCGGTCAAGACATTCCCCTGAATCGCTGGGTAAAGACTAAAAAATCAGCGTTTGTCCGCGTTTTTCTGCGTCCAAAATCCTTTCGCAATGATCAAGTGCGTAGCTCCTAACAGTATAACGCAATCCTGTCGTCCACATAACGGGTTCGAGTCCCCAGGAGGCTCAGATGAAGACAATCGCCGTTCTCGCGATGCACGGCTCACCACCGAGGGATTTTCCCAAGGCCCAGGTGACGCTCGCCTACAAGCTCAACCCAGACGGCAAGACAAGTCCCTACCGAATCCCCGAATCCGACGTGATCGCCTTTGAAAAGAAGAGACACCAAGACAAATAAAGACAGGGCCGCCCGGCATCAACCAAAAGCGACCCTGTTTCACACCCCACTGCACCTTACCAATTCAGGCGTGGTGGACAAGGCACATAGCCTTGCGTCACAATGCCAAAATAGAGGCACAATGGGTAAATGGCGACGGCGTGATTTGAACACGCGACCAAGGGCTTATGAGTCCCCTGCTCTACCACTGAGCTACGTCGCCTTTTTGGACGGGAGACATTATACAAGACAACAAATCAGCTGTCAAGTTTAGGGGGCTGACAACCCAATAATGACGCAAATGAACGGGACGCCGTACAGCGCATCTAGGAAAAATTGAATGTGTGCCGAATGAAAGTGTCGCACAAACGGGTTTTCATCTTGACTGCCCACGAAAAACATGTATAATCCACAGGATGAAACTCAAATCCTTCGAATTCAGCCTGCGCGAACTGAGCGGCGCGATGGGAGACTTTGGCACGCTGTTCCCCCTCTCCGTCGGATACATCGTGGTCTGCGGCATGAACCCCGCCGGTTTTCTGGTGATGATGGGGCTGGCGAACATCGTCACCGGACTCGTCTACCGCCTACCCCTGCCCATCGAACCGATGAAGGTGATTGCAGTGATGGCGATTGCCCAGGCGTGGTCGCCCTCGCTGGTCTACGCGGCGGGCTTCACGATGGGGTTGGTCTGGCTGCTTTTCTCCGCCATTGGTATAGTGGATTGGATCGCCCGCCACACGCCAGATTGCATCGTGCGCGGGATTCAAGTCTCGCTGGCCGCGCTGCTGCTGTTACAGGCGCTCCGTATGGCGGCAACGGGCTGGCTGTGGGGGGCGGTCGCGCTTGTGCTGATCGTGTTGCTGCGCGACAAGCGCCACGCGCCCGCCGGGCTGGTGCTGATGGCGCTCGGCCTGGGCATCGCCTTTTTCAGGGGCGACTTGCACGGCCTCGCACCGCCGGGCTTGCAATGGCCGCCGCTGACGCGCTTCACCCTGGCGGAGATGTGGGACGCACTGCTGCGAGCCGGGCTGGCGCAGATTCCCCTCACGGCAGCCAACGCAGTGATCGCCACGGCGGCGCTGGTCAGAGTCTATTGGCCGGGGCGCCCGGTTGCCGAGCGCGAGCTGGCGTTGAACCAGGGGATCATGAACGTCATCATCCCATTCTTCGGCGGATTCCCCCTGTGCCACGGCGCGGGCGGACTGGCGGGACAATACGCTTTCGGCGCACGGACGGGCGGGGCAAACATCCTCGAAGGTGGCATCGAAGTTGCACTGGGCCTGTTCCTTTCCGCTTCCATCGCGCAGATTTTCTCAGCGTTCCCCCAAGCCATCATCGGTGCCATGTTGGGCTACGTGGGATTGCAGTTGCTCAAGGGGGTCAAGAGCCTGCCGCTGAACTACGATCTGATTTTTGTCGCCATCACTGTGCTCGTCTCCGTATCGAGCAACATGGCGCTCGGCTACCTCGCCGGGATGGCGACCTATCACGCTACGCGCCGGTGGCGCAAATGAGAAGAAAGTTTGACAACAACGTGGCTCGCTCGTACGCCCGTCATGTTGCTGTTGTCGGCCTGCGCAGCAACGTCCGCCGCCAGGCAGTGTGCCTTCACATTGCGGATAACCGGCAGGGCACCCGGACTGAGACGTCTGAACGTCAGCGCTGAACGCGGCGGGCGACGACGCCCTCGCTCTCCGGCGGGCCCAGGATCATTTCCTCTCCGTCGGCCGATAGCAGAACCACGACCGGTTCACGGCTCCACTCGGTGAACTCGTCCGTCTCGGGGTCCCATTCGACGTTGACGGCCTCCCCCACCCAACGCCGCGTTCCCTCTGGCTCCAGTTCCAGGTAGAACCTCTCCAGGTCCTCGATTCCCTCGACGTCTATGTACTCGTCCACCATCCGCAGTCGCAGCCGCCCGTCCGGCTCCAGTTGCAGGCGGAAGCGCTCGCCCGCGTCCACGTCGTCCCCCACGATCTCCCACTCGCCCTCCAGCACATCTAACGAATCTGACGCGGCACCTGGCGTGGGCTCGGGCCCGGTGGTGTCCAGGATAGTGATGGCGGCGATCCGCCACGCCCCCTCTTCCTGCTGCAGGGCAAATCCCCAGCGGCGGCCGAGCTCTCCGCCCCAGTAGCCGAGAACCATGACCGTTGCCGTCGAGCCTGATGTCTCCTCGTCTCCAATCTCGTAGGTGGTGGGTCCGTCCTGAATCCCGTAGGCTATGGGTACAAACCCCGCCGAGTCGAACTCGCGGGCATAGGCGGCCGTCATCAGCGAACGGGCCTGGTCATAGTCAATGGCTGCGCCGGGCACAGTTCCCAGCGTCGCTCTGACAAAGTCGTCCACCAC
>DSAR01000410.1 GCA_011046405.1 Chloroflexota bacterium
CAATATACCAATATACCAATATACCAATATACCAATATACCAATATACCAATATACCAATATACCGATATACCGGCCCAGGACCAACGTCAGCAACGCCATGCGGGTGAAGACGCCGTTCTTGGCCTGGCGGAAGTAGGCGGCGTTGGGGAGTTCATCCACGTCAGTGGTGATTTCGTCGACGCGGGGGAGCGGGTGCATGACGGTGACGTCGGGGTTGATCCGCTCGATCATCTCACGGGTCAGGACGTAACTGCCCTTGAGTCGCTGGTATTCCCCGGGATCGTCGAAGCGCTCCTTCTGGATGCGCGTCATGTAGAGCACGGTGGCCTCGGCCAGGGCAGCTTGCAGGTTGTCGGTCTCTTCGAGGGCGACGCCCTGTTCTCGCAATTTGGCCGTGATCTCTGGATCCATTTTGAGCGCGTCGGGGGCCACAAGGATCAGTTTGACGTCGTAGTGCTTGTACAATTCCACGCCAGCGTGGACGGTGCGCCCGTATTTCAGGTCGCCGCAGAGGGCGATGGTGTTGCCGTCCAACTGGCCGCGCTCCGATTGGATGGTGAACAGGTCCAACAGAGCCTGGGTGGGGTGCTGACCGGCGCCGTCGCCGCCGTTGAGCACCGGGGCCTCGGCTGCCTCAGCGGCGATCTTGGCCGATCCGATCTCCGGGTGGCGCATGGCGATCACGTCGACGTACTGGTCGACGTTGCGGATGGTGTCGGACAGTGACTCGCCCTTCTTGGCCGAACTGACGCCGGCCGAGGCGCAGCCGAGCATGCTCCCGCCTAGCCGGTGCATAGCGGCCTCGAAGGAGAGCCGGGTGCGCGTGCTCGGCTCGAAGAAGAGCGCGCCCATGACGTAGCCCTTCAACAGGTCGAGCGAGTGATGCGCTTTCAGTTGTTCGCGCATGTCGGCGGCGATGTCCATGATCAGTTCGATCTCGTCGCGGCTGAACTGGGCGCCGTGAAGAATGTCCTTGCCTTTTAAATCTGCCATTTATGCGTCTCCTTTTTGTGTGTGTAAGAGTAATCGTTAGACCAACGCCGATATTTTTTGTGTGGCCTGACAGCAGAGATCGACGTATTGCTGCCGCCGTTCGTCGTCGAAGCGCGAGAGTGGCCCGGCGATGCCGATGGCGGCGGTGATTGTTCCGTTCCGTTCGTAGATGGGTGTCGCGACCCCCCAAGCCCCGGGATCTGTTTCCTCCAGGCTCTCGGCATAACCCTGCGCCCTGATGCGCTCTAATTCGGCCACCAACTCGCCGGGATCGGTGATGGTGTTGCTGCAAAGTTGGGGTAAACCACGTTGTTGCACGATGGTCTGAATCTCCGCTTCTGGCAGGTAGGCCATCAGCACCTTGGAAGAAGCGCCCGCGTGAGGCGATCGGCGCGTGCCCACGTCCAGGGTCAAGCGCACCGAGTGGCTCGTTTCGACCTTTTCGATGCAGATCACCTCTTGCCCCTGGTAGACGGTCAATACTACCGTCTCGCCGGTGGCGGACACCAGCTCTTGCATAATAGGCATGGCGACGTGGCGCAGGTCGGTGCTCTCGGATGCCAATGCGCCCCACGTGACGAGCCGGTAGCCCAGGCGCCACCGCTTGTCGTCAGCGTCGCGCCGGAGGACACCGTGAGTTTCTAGACTGGAAAGAAAGCGATGCAGGGTGCTTTTTGGGAGATCGAGGTGCTGGCTGAGCTTCGCCAGGGACCACGTGGGATGATCTGGCGAGAAACTATCGAGAATGGCGACCAAGCGGTCGATGGTTTTAACCGATGTGTTATGCTTCACTTGACTTCCAGGGGATGGGTGAGGGTGGGCTTCGCCGGAGCGGAATCCTTCGACCGGTCGCTCCGACGAGTCGCACCGAAACGGACACGTCACGGCGTTCCATATAATGGAATATAGTTCCACTATGTAGTAAGTATATCACACTCACCCCCCGTTGTCAATGTCGGTGTATTGGTATATTGGTAGATTGGTGTATTGGTAGATTGGTATATTGGTAGATTGGTGTATTGGTAGATCGGTAACCGGGCGAGCGAGCTTTCGCACCAGTATACCAGTTTACCAATATACCAATTTACCAATTTACCAGTTTACCAATATACCAATTTACCAATTTACCAGTTTACCGGCCCTAATACTTCTTCACCACCTCGCGGTAGGTGGTCGGTTGGCGGCACTGGAGGATCTGGGTCTCTTCCCGTTCCCGGCGCACCAGGTCGAGGTCGATGTGGGCGATGGCGTATCCTTCGACAGGCTCGTCCACACTGGCGTAGACCTTGCCCGTAGGGCCGATGATGCTGCTCTGCCCGCCGAAGGTGTACGAGGGCTCCTCGCCGACCCGGTTGGCGGCGGCGACGAAAACGCGGTTTTCGTAGGCTCGCGCCCTCAGATAGGCGCGCCATTCTTCCGCCTGGCTTTGCTCCCAGTTGGCGCAGACGAGCAGTATCTCGACACCTTGCAGCACCAGGCTGCGCGCCACCTCGGGGAAGGCCAGGTCCCAACCGAGCATCAGGCCGATAGGGCCGATGTCGCTTTCCACCTCCCGGATGCGGAAACCCGGGCGGAAGGCAATCTGTTCCTCACCGCGTAGGTGCACCTTGTGATACTCGCCGACCAGGTCCCCTTCTGGCCCAACCACGACGGCGGTGTTGTAGAGCACGCTCTCGACGTCCTTCTTCTTGCTGACCATACCGAAGGCGACGTGCACGCCGAACTCGCTGGCCCGCTGGGCGATCAGGTTGACCGACGGGCCGGGGATTGGTTGGGCCATGTCGGCAAACCGGGGACCGATCTCGTAGCCGGTGGTGATGAGTTCGGGGAAGACGATCAGGTCGATCGGTTGCTCGGTGGCGATGCGGTGGATGAAATCGCTCATCTTCATCAAGTTTTCTTCCAATTTACCTAAAATAGGCTCCATTTGTACGGTCGCGACGGAAAGTTCTCTCATAGGGTTAACCTCCTCGTTTCTAGTAATAATAAGTATCCCTGCGCTCGCCTGATTACGCCCACGTGGAGTGTGGTGGCGACTTGGCGGATTGTGATCCGCGCCGCACGGGTAGGTTGATCTATCTCATTATGCCAGATTAAGCCAATAAACGCAACAGGACGCCGGGACGTAGGGCCAAGCGAGGGGATTTGTACCCGATGATGATGTAGCCGATGAGCAGCGCCAGGTCTCGATCCTGTTGCATGCGGTCCATCGCCCGGCGAAAAAGAGGCCGCGTCGCAAGACCGACGCGCAGGATGCGCGCGGCCCGTTGTTCGCGGCCATAGCGCGATTTGAGCGCTCGGCTGTAGCCCGCCAGCGCCCGGGCCGAAAAATTACCAACCTGCAGCGCCTGTAAAGCGTGTTCGGCGGCCAACGCGCCGCTCTCCATCGCTGGCGCGATGCCCTCGCCTGTCAGTGGACTGACCAATCCGGCGGCGTCTCCGGCGACCATGACCCGCGCGGCGTGGGTCTGGGTATCTTCCATCCGGGTGCGCAGCGGGTGGCCCATGATCGGGACGAGCGCCTCGGTGCGCGCTAGGCGTCCATCCAGCGCCGTGGGATCGGTCGCCAATTGCGCCAGGTACGCCTTCAACGTGAAGTCCCCCTGTCGAGCGCGCCAGGCGTACGTCCCCGTCCCAAAATTAACGCGACCGTCTTCCATCGGGAATAGCCATGTATATCCGGGATAGACGGTCGGCTGAAAGTGAATATCCAAGCGATTGGCGGGGCCGGCGTCACCGGCCCTGTACTGCCGTAGGGCGATCAATTCCGGCGCGCCTCGCGCCAGTCCCAATCGACGGGTGACGGGGGCGTGGCTGCCGTCGGCCAGGATGAGTAATTGGGCTGTGATTTTTAGCCCATTGACCGAGATAGTGGGCGGCGCGTCCCCGGCGTGTTCGACCTGTCGCACCCGGGCGCCCTCAATCAGCCGGGCGCCGGCTTCCACGGCCGCTTGGGCCAGTTGGGCGTCGAGCAGGCGTCGCGGGATTGTGCGTCCATAAAGGACGCTTTCGTCGGCTGGCGGGACGACGTCCAGCACCTGCCTATCGGGCGAGGTGATGCGCAGGGCTTCCGGCGCGGGAAATTGAGCTGTCCACTCGCCCAGGCCATGTTGGGCCAGTAGGGCCAATCCCCGGCTGCTGACGCCGTCGCCGCAGACCTTATCGCGGGGGAAGGTGGCTCGTTCAAGGAGAGCGACCCGGACGCCGCTTTCCGCCAGGCGTTTGGCCGCGATCGAGCCGGCCGGCCCAGCCCCCACGATGGCGACGTCGGTTCGAAAAGATGAACGTGTGACCGTCATGCCTCTTCCAGCGTGTCCTCAGGTTCTGTTTCGTTCGTTACCTCCGCCCTCACCAACTTTTCCGCCATCTCTTTCAGTTTCGCCGCCTCCGGGGAGTCCATCGCGTCCAGACGTTCCAGCAATTGACGCCAAGCCGCCTTTCCGGTGCGCCGGACCAATCCTGGCTCGGCGGAATCGGGCGCTTCCTCTTCAGGCGGTGGGGCGAAGGGGTCTTGATCATACAGCCGACAGAAGACATAATAGCCAATCACGCGCAGCGTCGCCAGAACCGGCGCCGCCAGCAGCATGCCCAGGACGCCGCCCAGGTTGCCGCCGATGATGATGCCGATCAGGACGACCAGGGGGTGCAAGTCCAGGCTGCCGCCCAGGATGCGAGGCGTGAGTAGGTTGCTCTCAACCTGCTGGATCACGATGTAGATGCCTAACACCACGACAGCGAACCAGAAGTTGCTCAGTGGTAGGTAAGTGGAACCCTGGAACAGAGCGACGAGCACCGCCGGTATGAGTGCAATGAGGGGGCCGACGTTGGGTACGAATTCCAATAGGCCGGCGATGACGCCCATCACTACGGCGTAGGGCAGGCCAATCGCCAGGCCGATGACGGTGGTGAGGATAAATATCGTCAGGCCCAACAACAACTGGCCGCGCAGGAAAGCGTTCCACGCCTGGGTGATCCGTTTTCGAAGCCGGGCCATATCTTCCTGGTATCCTCGAGGCACCAGGCTATCCAGTTGGCGGATGATTCGGTCGGCGTCTTTGACGAGGTAGAAGGCGGTGACCATGATGAAGAGCATCCAGAGAGCGCCCGAAGCGAGGCTCAACGCCACGTCCACGGTGCCCTGCGCGACCTGGGTTACGAAAGAGCGCAGCACCGAGCTGATCTCAGCGTACACCGGGCTCAGATCCAGGGTATAACCCGCGATCTCCAGCGGTTGGTCGAGGAAAGCGCCGATGTCCGCGATGACGCGGTTGAAGTCGATTTGGAAGCTGCGCACAGCCCGCTGGATGCTGGGTACGACAGCCACCGGGGCGGCTAACGTCGCTAACATCATCAAGATCAGAACCAGGAAGACGAGCGATGTCGCCGCCCCCCGCGATAGGGGCAAACGATCCTGCAGAAAGCTGACGACGGGATGAAGGATGAAGGCGGTCAGGAAAGCCAGCATCATCGGGGGGAGAAGTTCTTGGAAACGATAAACGACTAACGCCAGCAGCAAGAACGCGATGAGCGACACGGTGCGCTTGGCGAAATCGCTCCATCGGGGGTCTGTACCATCGGTTGAATGATCGGTTCTAATCTCCATATTATCCTCTCAATTGAATGATCCAGGGTGAAAGCGCCCAGATACGCTCGCAGGTCAAGGCGCGGAGCATGTCCAGTAGGCTGTTTTGGCTGTTCCACAGGGCAGTCTTTTCAGATCTCCGGAACGGCGGCGCGAGCAGGGTCTGCTGAGCAGGAGCGATTTGCAGGGTGGTGTAGTCCTGCCCCGGATCCAGGCTGGCCAGTTCTTTGGCGATCTCCAGCGCGGTCTCAAAATCGCCTATCTCGTCGACCAGGCCGACTTCCTGGGCTCGCCGCCCTGACCATACACGGCCGCGGGCGACTTCCTCGACCGCTTCGGCAGTCATCTCACGTCCCTCGGCCACGCGGGATTTGAACAGCGCGTAGGTCGTCTCCATCTGGCGGCGGATGCGATCTCGCTCCTCCTCGCTGAAGGGGGACATCTCGGAATGCAGGCCAGCCATGGCCCCGCGCTGCACCGCCTCACGCCCGATGCCCAATTTCTCGTAGAGTTCGGCAGTCGAGAATTTGCCGCCCCAGATGCCGATGGAGCCGGTCAGCGTCGTCGGGCGGGCGACGATGCGATCGGCCGCCGCCGCGACGTAGTAGCCGCCCGAGGCGGCTTGGCTGCCCATCAGGACGACGACCGGTTTGCGCTGGCGCAGGCGCAGCACCTCGCGCCAGATCAGGTCGGAACCCAGGGGCGACCCACCGGGCGATTCGACGTGGAAGATGACGGCGGCGACGCCCTCGTCCGCCTCGGCGTTGCGCAGCGCCTGGGCGATAGTCTCCGCCCCGGCCTGGGCCTCGTAGGGGTCGGGAAGGGGCAAGGGGAAGGGTGAGCGCCGGCTCGGACCCGGGACGATCATCCCCTGCAGCGAGATGATGCCGATCTTTTGTCTGGTGCGCCGCTGGCGCGGCAGACGCAGCCAGCGGGCGGCCTCTTGCCAGGCGACCGGTTTGCTGGGCGCCTCGGCCTTTTTGTTTTTGGCGTTCTTTTCTAGCTCTTGTTCTGGCCCTTCTTCTGGCCTTTCGGGCGCCAGGCGGGTGGCGATTTCATCCTCGTAACAGACGCCATCGGCCAGGCCTGCTTCGAGCGCCTCGGCGGCGGTGAGCGGCATCTGGTCGATCAACGCACGCACCCGGTCTGGCTCGAGCCCGCGCCCCTCGGCGATGGCGGAGACGATCTCGTCGTAGACGTCGTCGAGAATGGCATTGAGCATTTCGCGCTGCGCGTCGCTCATCGTCGTGCGGCGGAACATGTCGGGTGCGGTCTTGTATTCGGCGATGTGCTCAAAATTCGGCTCGACGCCGATCATATCCAGCACGTCCTTGAGGAAAACAGCCTCCAGCCGCAGCCCCAGGAGATTCATGTGGGCCGCGGGCGGGAGGAGAATTTCGTCGCAGGCGGTGGCCAGGTAATAATCCCCCATGCCAGCGTCGGGTAGCCAGGCGAGCAGGTGTTTCCCCTGCTCTTGCAGATCGCCCAGGGCCCGGCGCATACTGTAGCGGGTCGCCATGTCGGCCTGGAGAGATTGGAACTTCAGGACCACGTTCTGGACGCGCGAATCGCCCCCGATGAGGTTCAGCCCCTCCTCCAGGTCGGACAGACTCGGGTCGGGGGAAGGGAGGATCGGCAGCAGGTTCAAGGGAAAGGGCAGCGGGTCCCGGGGCGCCGGGCATTCGGGATACGAGCCGTGGAGGGTCAGGACGATGGTTTCGAGTCCCCGGCGCCGGAGCGAGCGACGTAGATTGCTGAGGATGCGCAGGGTGTTGCGGATGAGGTTGGCTGGGTTGAGTCTGATTTTTTTCATAGTGGGTTTCGGGTTTTAGGTTTTAGGTTTAAGGTTTAAGGTTGCAGGTTGTGTGTTGACCAGGCGGAGGGCCGGGAGGACGTCCAGGTCCCAGCCGGCCCGTTCGCCGGAGGTGAAGTGTTGGTGGGCGCAGGCGCCGACCATGGCGGCGTTGTCGGTGCACAGGAAGAGCGGCGGGTAGTAGACCGGCACGCTGGCCCGTTGGGCGGTTGTTGTTCTCAAGGTCTGGTTGGCCGATACGCCGCCGCAGAGCAGGATGGCGCTCACGTCGAACGCCTCGGCCGCCTGCGCTGCCTTGCTCGCCAGCACGTCCACCACCGAGGCCTGGAAACTGGCTGCCAGGTTGGCCAACAGACGCCCTTGGGGGAGATCGGTGTACTTCTGGACAGTGCGCAGGACGGCCGTCTTGAGCCCGCTGAAGCTGAAATCGTAGGGTGAGTCGCTATCGTCCAACCACGACCGGGGGAAATTGAAGGCGTTTGGATTGCCCTCATAGGCCGCTTTCTCGATCGCCGGCCCGCCGGGGTAGGGCAAGCCCAGGAGCCGGCCGACCTTGTCGAAGGCCTCCCCGGCGGCGTCGTCCAACGTGCCGCCCAGATATTGGTATTTTCCGTGGCCATGGACCAGGACCAATTCGGTGTGACCGCCGGAGACCAACATCGCCAACAGGGGGAAATTCAGATCTTGGCCCGGCGGCGCGCTGCCCTCGCTCTCCACCTCCAACC
>DSAR01000508.1 GCA_011046405.1 Chloroflexota bacterium
CATTGGTCGTGCGTCGGCCGACATTGGTCGTGCGTCGGCCGACATTGGTCGTGCGTCGGCCGACATTGGTCGTGCGTCGGCCGACATTGGTCGTGCGTCGGCCAGCATTGGTCGTGCGTCGGCCAGCATTGGTCGTACATCGGCCGACATTGGTCGTACGTCGGCGTCCGGGGAAGACGCTGGCCCTGAAAGCCCTCGTTACATCCACACCGAGTTCGGGATTGAGGTGCAGACGCAACGTTCGGCGTCAGGAGACGTCGAGTTGGCGCGCATCCGGCGGCAGGAGCGGGATTCCCTCATCTTCGACGCCCAGGATGCCGCCCACCCCGGCGCGAACGAGATCGACCTGCGCTTCCGCCGGGAGATCGGCGCTGCACGGCGGGAGGCTCTGGTCATGGCGGTCTGTTACGTGGGCGGCGGGATGAAGAGCGCCCGGCACAGCGAGGGCGCCAACTACATGGCCCGCGCCTTCGGCCGCCGCCCCGGGCCCGACGGCGTCCACCAACTGCACGTCGACCACGACGTCCCCATCGCGCCGGGACTAGAGGTCTACACGCTGGTCTACCTGGTGGGTCAGGGCTCGTTCCAGATGGGCAAGGAGGAGATGGAGGCCCTGTACGCCTATATGGAACGCGGGGGGACCCTGTTCATCGAAAGCTGCCGCCACGAGACAAATGGAGGCGCGCAATCCAGCGAGCCCCAATCCGACACCGCCTTCTACAGCCTGCTGTCCGACCTGGGCGTGGAACTCAGCGAACTGCGCTCCGACCACCGCCTGTTGCGGGAACCGTTCCTCTTCGCCGCCCCGCCGCCCGGATTCGAGACACAAGGCTCCCCGCGCGTGGTGATCAGCGACGCGGTGATCTTCAGCACCCACGATTACGGCTGCCTGTGGCAGGGCGAGCGGCGCGGCGGATCGGCGTCGCGGGAGGAGATTCGCTCGGCGATGGAATGGGGCAGCAACGTCGTCGCCTACGCCCTGGCCCGACACAAGCGAATCCAGGGGGGATAACCGATGGCGCCGAGCGAGGAGACCGCGTCTGGAACGAACTGCGAAACCAGCTATGACCAGGTCCCCTACCCCAACCTCTCCTACGCCCAGACCCATCCCGATCGCCTGGCGACGGTGGCGACGATCCTGGGGATGGATCCGCCGCCGGTGACCGAATGCCGCGTGCTCGAATTAGGTTGCGCCAGCGGCGGCAACCTGATCCCCATGGCCTACGGCCTGCCCGGTAGCGAGTTCGTAGGCCTCGACCTGGCCGCCCGCCAGATCGCCCAGGGGCAGGAGATGATCGACGCGCTGGGACTGACCAACGTCACGCTCCGCCACATGGACATCCTCGACGTCGCGCCGCCTCCGGTCGCCGGCAGCCTGGGCCAATTCGACTACGTCATCGCCCACGGCGTCTATTCCTGGGTGCCTGCAGCGGTGCGCGACAAGCTACTGGCGATATGCCGGGAGAACCTGAACCCCAACGGCGTGGCCTACGTGAGTTACAACACCTACCCCGGCTGGCACATGCTCAACATCGTCCGTGACATGATGCGCTACCACACCCGCGATGTGGAAGATCCCCACGCGCGGGCGGCCCAGGCGCGGGACCTGCTGGATTTCCTGGTCCAGGCGACCTCCGGCACAGATGGCGCTGGGGGGAGCGTCGCTGTGAGCGCTTATGCCAGTTTCATCCAGATGTACGCCCAATTCCTATCGGGGGAGCTGGAGGGCCGACGGCGGCCCAAGATCGACGCGCTGCTGCTCCACGACGAGTTGGAGACCCACAACGAACCGATCTACTTCCACCAGTTTGCCCGACAGGCGGCGGCGCACGGCCTCCAATACCTGGCCGAGGCGGAATTTCACAGCATAGTCGACAGCAACTTCCCGCCGCAAGTATCGGAGCGCCTGTGCGAGATGGCCCGCGACGTCGTCGAGCTGGAGCAGTATATGGACTTCCTGCGCAACCGGTCCCTGCGCCAGACGCTGCTCTGTCACGCGGACGTGTCCTTCAACCGCAAGATCAAGCCGGATCGGTTGCAGCGGCTCTACGTAGCCTCGCAGGCCAGGCCGGCGCCCGTCGTGGATGGAACGGCGAATCCCCCCGACGGCGTCGTCGGTGTCGTCAAATTCGAGGGATCGGACGGGGCGGCTATCTCCACCGACCACCCGATCACCAAGGCCGCGATGGGCTACCTGTACGACATCTGGCCCCAGGCGCTTCCCTTCGAGCAGGTCCTGGCCGAAGCCTACGCCCGCCTGGCGAAACAGGGCGAGACCAGCAGCCCGACAAGCAACGAGCACACGGAAAATACCGACTCGCTCGACGCCCAGATTTTGAGCGCCAATCTGCTGAAGGCCTACAGTTACAGCGGCGCCCTGGTCCGGCTCCACACCTACGCCCCGCCGCTGACGCTGACCGTCGGCGAGCGCCCCCAGGCCAGCCCCCTGGCCCGCCTCCAGGCCCAGGACAGCCACATCGTCACCAACCTGCGCCACGAGCGGGTGGCGCTGGACGCGTTCAACCGCTACCTGCTGCTTCGCCTGGACGGCCAACACGACCGGGAGGCGCTCCTGCAGGCGTTCCTCGACGGGCCGGTGGCAGACGGCGTACTGAAAATCCAGCAGGAGGGCCAGCCGGTCGAATCCCCCCGGGAAGTGCGACGGCTCCTGGCCGAGGCCCTGGAACGAAACATCCACGGCCTGGCGCGCACAGCCCTGTTGATTGAATGAGGGGCGGCCCCGTTTCTTCCTCACGCGCCGCTCATTGCCAAATTCCACAAAGGCCAGTAAAATGGTATCAGGCAACGAATGATAGTCAAGACTCAATTCGTTTCATTCTCCATTGGCTGTAATGATGCAAGACAGGAGACAGCGATGTTGACGAAGGAAAAGATTGAAAAGATCCTACGAGAAAACTACCCCTACCTGGCATCAGAGTACGGCGTGAAGCGGATCGGACTGTTTGGCTCTTACGCAAAGGGTACACCCACCGAGACGAGTGACGTCGATCTCGTCGTGGAATTTGACCAGCACATAGGCTTTCGGTTTGCGGAGTTCGCCGAATACCTGGAGGGCCTCTTGGGTAAGCGCGTCGACGTTCTAACTCCCGCCGGTATCCAGGGGATCAGGATAGCGCAAATCGGCAGAAGCATTGAGGAGAACATCGTGTATGTCTAAACGAACGGATGATGACTTCCTGCGAGACATTAACGAAGCGGTCTGTCGAATCAGGACTTACACGGATGGTATGACGTACGATCACTTCTTGGCAGATACCAAGACTCAGGATGCCGTCGTTCGTAACCTGGAGGTGATTGGCGAGGCCACTAAAAGCCTATCGACAGAACTAAGAGAGAAATATCCCGATGTGCCTTGTTGGTTCCGATTATGCCCTGGGACTGCGTGCCCTGCTCTCGCGAACGATGTCCACGATCTCAGCCGCGTCGACCCCCAGGTCGACCGTCTCGACGTCGAGCGGCGACCCGGTTCGGGCTTCGACCCGCACGGTGAAGACCTGCCCGTCCTGGCGCTTGATTCGGACTTCGCCATATTTGGTCGCTTGTTCGAGGAGGGAGGCGAGATTTTGTCGCGCTTCGGAATAGGTGTATACGATCATTTATTCACCTCAATGACTCTGGCCTTCATCTGTTCTGCACACTCGATCAGGTAATTGTCCAAGGTGAGCAGGGGCGAACGATATTTCAAAGCCGCCTGAATCAGGTAAGCATCGTAAGCATGGATGCCCAGGTCGTTGGCTATTCTGAGCACCTCATCCAACTCAACGTCGACAAAGCGGATCGGAATCTGCTGATAGACTGATAAAGCCTTGAGCGCCTGGGCCAGCGAGATGCGTTGGCGCTTGAACATTGCAGAGAGCGCGTTGCCGATTTCCCAGTGCACGGACGGAGGAGCGATCAAATCAGCGCCCTGGGTGTGCTCAATCAGCATAGCACGTTCCGGTTCGCCAGCGATGACGGCGATGATAGCGGATGTATCAATCACAATGTCGTTCAAAGATCTATTCTCCCTTTCTAACCTGAGTTGTACAATTGTTCAATCGTAAACATTGTACTTGATTTTGTCGCAAATAGCAAGCGCTTAGATCGATTAGATCGAAAAGAAAAACGATGAATACGTCCGACTTCCCGAAAATAGACAAACGCGCTTTTGCGGTCGTGTCGCTCGACGAATCCGAGGAAAAGCAGTATTGGCACGCCAAGACGCCTCGCGAACGCCTGGAGGCGCTTGAGCTCATGAGGCAGATTATCTATGGCTACGATCCAGCTACCACCTGACTTCAAAGAGTTTTTGAAGTTGCTCAACGCGAATAACGTCGAATACTTACTCGAAACCTGAAACCCAAGTCCAAGGAAACCCTAAACCCATGACCCACCCACCCACAATCGAAATCGCCAACGTAAACGGCTGGCGCAAGACCTACCAGATGCACAAGCACCTGGTACACGTGGGGAGCGACCCCGGCAACGACCTGGCGCTGGACGATGGCGGTCGAGGGGAGATCGCGCCCCGACACCTGCAGGTTATTTTGTTGCCTGAACCGGCTGGATACCGGGTGGTCAACGTGGGCGACGGCGCCGTCTTCGTAGGCCCGGCGGGGGACGAAGCGCTTCTCCCGCGCGCAGCCCGCGACGTCGCCGACGGGGAGTGCGTCCAGCTGGGCGATTTCACGCTGACCTTCCGCGTTGGCGATGCTGAAAGAGCAGATGGAGATCAATCAACTGGAACAGGCCCAGAACCCGCGCCCGGCGCGCCTCAACATTCCGCCGATTCGGACGCCGCCGGTTCAGGCGTCATCGGGCTGACCCTGTCGCTCTCGCAGACCGCGCTGGGCCCCGACCAGCCCATTGAGGGCACCATCACCGTCCGCAACCAGGGACGACAGACCGGGGTCAAGTTCGACCTGGCGCTGGAGGGACTGCCGATCGACTGTTACGATGTGGGACCGGGGCCGATCCTGTTCCCCAGCGCCGCCCGGGACGTGCCCCTGCGCCTCATCCATCCACGCCGGCCAGAGCCGCCGGCTGGCCCTCATCGTATCCGCATCCAGGTCACGGCGCCGGAGGCTTACCCCGGGGAGCAGGCCACCGCCGCCCAGACGATCGATATCTTGCCCTTCTACGACCACGAGATGAGCCTGACCATGCCCGAGGTAGGGACCAAAGTGGGGCCTGAAGTGGGGCCTGAAACAAACACTCAGCATCCAGCTGATGAACTGGGGTGAAAGCGTGAGACCTACCGCCCGCAAGACGATAAAAACCCTCGTTGCGCCGCTGACCTTGCTCCTGTTCCTGTCCCTGTCCCTGTCACCAGGCCTGACGAATAGAACGGGGAAACACGCCCAGACCCAACAAGATGAGCCGCTGAACGTCGCCATCACGCGCATCGAGCACCGGCACTTCCCCCTGGTGACGGTCGACGTCACTGTGACCGGGCCGGACGGTTCGCCGGTGGAGCAGCTGGGCAGCGACAATTTCCGCATCTTCGAGGATGGTGAAGAGGATGGTGAAGCGAACGAGCCGGTCACCAGCGCCTCCCTCGTGGTGGAACAGAACGACGCCCAGTCCCTCAACGCGATCCTGGCCCTGGACGTCCACACATCCAACGAGCGGCTGGCCCAGATTCAAACGGCGATGGGCATCTTCATCAAAGGAATAGGCGAGCAGGACAAAGTCGCCCTGCTCACCTTCTACGACGAGGTCCAGGTGATCCAACGCTTCACCGGCAACCAGGAGATCCTCCAGACGTCGCTGGACAGCCTGACGGCCCAGGGAACCCGCAGCGCGCTGGACAAGGCCATCTCGGAGGCGCTTGCATTGGCCGACGAACACGGCGCGAGCCGCACCGCCATCATCCTCGTGACCGACGGCGGTAGCGAGACGGTCGCCCTCGATCAGGCCCAGGCATCCAATGTACCCGTCTACGTCGTCAGAATCGGGGACCAGATCACGAGTGAATCTTTGAGCGACCTGGCTCGGCAGACCGGCGGGCAATTCTACGCCGCCCAAAACACCCACGAGATCGCCGACGCCTTGCAGACCATCGTCTGGCTCCTGCGGCAGGGATACCAGGTCCGGTACTGGTCAGACATTGAGCCCGACGGCAGGACCCACGCGCTGACCGTCCGCGTCGTCACGCACCAGGGCGTGGGTGAGACCCAGGGCTACATCGAGGCACAACTCAACAAGGTCGACGTCTCCCTGGTGGGAATCGTCGATGGACAGCCGGTGATCGGCACGTTCCATCTATCGGCCGAGGTGAGCACGCCCGCGCCGGTGAAATCGGTGACGTATCGACTGGACGGCGAAATCCTGGCCGAACGGGACGAGCCGCCCTACACCTTCGCTTGGGATACGACCGGTCTTGCTCCGGGCGACCACACCCTGACAGTTCAGGTCGTCGATAGGGCGGGGAACGGGGGAAGCGCCCGCGTCAGCGTCCAGGTTCCACCGCCGCCGTCGCCCCCGCCGCCGCCGCAACCCGCGCCAGCCTGGCAGCGCTACACGATGGGCTTGACCCTTCTCATTGCGCTCGGCGCTGTCGCCCTCACCACCCTCACCGCGCTCGGCGTGGCGCTGGCGTGGCAGCGTGTGCGCTACCGCCAGGTCTGCCGGGTGAGCGTAAAAAACATGGGCAACGTACCCAGCCGCTACCGCCTGCAAATCCAGGAGCCGAGCGGCGCGCTCAACTTCCGTTTCGCCCTGAGAGAGCCGCTGCCCTTCGCCGTCCCAGCGCCGGCCGCCGCCGAGAGGGCAGAGGTTCAAAGCAGTGCGCGCCAGCCCCAGGCAGCCCCGCGCCCACAACCAAAGCCACAACCAGGCTCCCAACAACGCCCGGAACGCGCACCGTCTTCCATCAACCTACACGGTGCCCGGGAGAAAGCAAATTGGCTGATGAACGTGAGCCGCGCCGTCGCCGACACAATCGGCGCCATAGGCGCGCTCTTGCCAAGCTCAATGGGCCGGCCGCTGAAGAATCTATCGACCCAGCTTCGCCAGCAACAGACCGCCGCCAGTCGCGCCCAGAAAGCGCCCGGCGAATTCGTCGGCCGTGTCCAACGTATTCCCAAACGCATGTCGCGGGTTCAGCCTGCCGCGACGAAACGGGCAGCGTCATCTCGGGAACAGATCGCGCCAGATACACCCAGCCTCTCGATAGAGCGAGGAATGGGTCGAGAGACAGATCAAGAGAGGAGGCAAGCAACGAAGGAGGAAAGGATACGATCCCAACAGCGGCCAATCGCCGTATTGGAACAGGAGAACGGCTGGACGCGCACCCCATCGACGCCGCCGGGAGAACGCCTCCCTCTCGATCTGCTCGTCACGCCGGTTGGACGGCCCGCCCAGACGCAAATCTATCCGTTCACAGTCATCGCAACATCCCTTGAGCAAGCCAGCGAAGCGCCAGCGAAAAAAGTCGATGGGCGCATCGAGGTCGCAGAAGTATCCTGGCTCCATCACACCCTCCCATTCTTCGCCCTGGCGGGCCTCGTCTTGGTCGAACTGGCGCTCGTCGCTTTGATATTCGCTTCCACCTTATCCGCATTCACGCCGAGATAAGACGCGAGTTACAAGTAGGCAAGTATGCAAGTACCGCAACAACTGGAAATCATCCATCCCGACGGAGAGGTCGCGTTCTACGACCTCGACCCGCGCCGAGGCGTGGTCAACATCGGGCGCGACCCGGACAACGACATCGTCATCGACAGCCCGGTCATCGCCCCCTTCCACGTCGTGCTCGATCACCGGCAGCATCCCTGCTACGTGGTGAAGCTGAGCACCGAGGAGAACGTCGCCATCGACGGTCAGGCGACGCCCTACCACACGCCCACCCCACTGCCTGGATGGACGCCGCTGGAAATCGCCGGTACCACATTCATCCTGCTCGAGGAGGAGGGAGAAGTGGAACCACATAGGCCAACGGCGGAAACCCAGGCAGCGGCAGATTCCCAGGCGTCCCTATCGGGACTCAAGGGATTGTGGCAAGGGTTCGGCAAGATGATGCCCGGCGCGAAGAAATTTCAGCCGCCCCGACAAATGGATCAACTGCGCAAGGTCGA
>DSAR01000070.1 GCA_011046405.1 Chloroflexota bacterium
CCCCCACACCGACGCCACAAAAAGAGGAAAAAGCACCGCCGGCCGACGCAGGAGATATAGGCGGCGCCGAATTTGTTCTTGGCGTTACGATAGCTGCATTGATCAGTGGGATTGGCTACGCGATGATGCGCTTGAACAATCAATCAGTAAGCAAAGGTCTGCGCCTGGCATTGTGGTGCACCATAGGCGGATTAGCGGTGTACATCGTCTACGTATTGGAAATACCCGGTATATCCTGGCAGCAAGAACGTGGCGGTATCTGGGCCACGGGATTGGCCGCCTTCATAGGCAGCATCATCCCCATTTTGGTCATGGGAATCGCTGAACTACGCCAGTGGATTACCTCGAAGTCTGAACGGTATTGGGGCTAAGCTAAAATCGTCGGGGTAGTTACAGGAAAGTCACCAGAACAGCGAGGAGTAATAACGTCGCAGCCAACACGAGCAGTCCACGATTTGCTTTGATCGCTTCCAACCACTCTCGTTGAGCGGGAAGCAGGGGGATAAGTGGAGAGGGAACAGATGTCGTTCGAAGCAGTTCGCGGAACGCCCCGGTGCTTGGAGGGCGGGGGTCCGGGTGCATAGCAATGGCTGTCAGTATAGCTCGTTCGGTGGCGGGCGAAATACGAGCATTGATGGCCCGGGGAAAAACCAGCGCGTTGGGGTTGAGAAAGCGCTGCTTGGCACTCACCGGAGGTTGATTGGTCAATAGATGATAAAGCGTAGCCCCCAGAGAGTAAATGTCGGATCGAACGTCAGTGTGCCCGGTATCGGTATCGCCGCCGTATTGTTCCAAAGGTGTGTAAGCGAGCGTCCCACGACCTTGTAAAACCGTGATGGTGTGAGATTCAGTGGTCGCCAGGAGTTTTACCAATCCAAAATCGACCAATTTGATCAATCCACCCGGCGTGAGTTTGATGTTGGCCGGTTTGATATCTCGATGAAGCACCGGCGGGTCTTGGCTATGGAGGTACGCCAAAGCATCACACAGTTGTTCGGCCCATTCAAGCACCGTATCTTCGTCCAAGAATTGGCCCTGACGACGTCTCTCATCGATCATCTGGTGAAGGTCTTGTCCCTCGACGAAATCCATCACCAGGTATTCTCGTTTATTTTCAGTGAAGGTATCAGACACCTTGGGAAGATTGGGATGGTCTAGCCGGGCCAAGGTGGATGCTTCACGATAGAATTGTTCCCGGGCTTGGGTCAGCAGTTCTGGAGTGGCATTGGGATCAGGACAAATTTCTTTGACCGCGCAGATGCGGCCCTCCAGACGCAGGTCCTCAGCCCGATAAACAGCCCCCATCCCTCCCTGACCGACAGGGCGAATTATTCGATACCGTTTTCGCAGAACGGTGCCGGGTTCAAGTAGGCGAATCAATTTCTTCTTCTCTCCATTGATGTTTTCAGATGCATCATCATAAGTCAGAAGGGTAATTCTGTCAAGCAAGATGGTGCAAAAAACCCAAACCCTCGCCCATCCGCTGCAAACGGACGCTAGGCTGAGCAGCAGTTACTTATGATGTTGCTTTGAATCCGGCGTTGGGCTTAGTTATATTGGGATAATCCTACGGGTAAGTACGTACCTCGAAGAACACGGATCAACAGGATTGATGGATTAGATGACAGGCTTCCAAAGGAGATATACTTATGAAATCTAAAGAAATGCCTATGCTCATCGTCTACGAGGGAAAGTTAGAGGGAGAAAAATGGCTCATTGATCAGGATCGTATGATCATTGGGCGTTCCAAGGATTGTGAGATCGTATTGCCAGAGCGGCAGGTATCACGCCAGCACGCCCAGATCGAGAGAGATCAAAATGGCTACCTTTTACGCGATCTGGGAAGCAAAAATCGAACGTACGTCAACGGCCAGGAAGTGCTCGACGAGCCTTATCGTTTGAAAGATGGGGATGAGATACAGATTGCGCTGTGCACCAAAATGGGGTTTGTGGGCGCCGACGCGACCTTGCCCCTGGAACTGGCCGGCCCCAACAGGGGATTGCGCGTCGATCGAGCGGCCCGAAAGGTATTCATTGGCGGGCACGAGGTGACGCCGCCTCTCTCTCCCGCTCAGTATCGGTTGTTGGCGCTCATGATCGAGCGGGAAGGGGAAGTGGTCTCCAGGGACGATATCGTGACGAGGGTTTGGGTCGAGGATGAAGAATTGGGCGTATCGGAACAGGCTATCGACGCCCTCGTCCGACGCTTGCGCAACCGTATCGCTGGCATCGACCCCGAGCACCAGTACATCGTCACCGTGCGTGGGCACGGATTCCGACTGGAGAATCGTTAACGCAAATTGACTATCCAATCCGGTCAGATTTGCTCGAAGTGCGGGGCGTTCACGACGAAGATGGTCGCCCGGTGTTGATTCGACTCGGCGGGACTGCACGTTTCTCGCAGGATGTCAATAACCGATTCGACGTGTTGTGCTTCTACACCGATGAGCAGCGTGACATTGCCGCGTCGCAAGAACCCCCCAGTACTGGCTATTCGTGTCACCCGATAATCACGATTGACGAGACGTTCGGTCACAGGATGCGCGTCTTTATCACCGATGATGGCAATGATCAGTTTCATTTAAGCCTCTCCTGTACGTATCATATGCAAGATCACACCTGCTCGAACCGTTCGACATCCAAGACGTATACCATTGCGCCGCCGACCTCCGCCTCGATCATCATGGGCTGAATTTCCAGCAACGGCGCCTCGACGTGGGCTGGGATAAACTGTCGTCTCGTGCGACAACAGTCACGAATGTGCGCCAGTAGATGCGGCAACCGACTTTGATCGAGACCAATAACCAGAGAGAGCGTCGCCTCGTGCAAAATCCCTCCGCTGGAATCGATCTCGGTGACGTAGAAACCGTCCCCGATCAGTCGATCGGTCAATAGACCAACCTGAGAACGAGAAATTATGGCGATGACCAGTTGATTCACGTCGTCATAGGATGACATGTTTTTCCTCCCTGGGCTTTATTTTACCAGATTTTGACGAGCGATGCAATCAAACACAGGGGGTTGCAGGGGTGGGAAAACGTAGCAGTTCTGGGGCCTTCTAAAGCCCCTGGGAGCCGTTCTGACGTATCTGGAACGCTCATCAACCCCCACAAGCAACGCGTATGGAAGCGCGCCCTGTAGGGGTAAAACAAGCGCAAGCTCCACATATGTAGGTCGGTTGTCCATAACCGACACTATTCCGAGAATAACCTGGGAGCGGGCAGCGTGTCCGCGCCATCCTGGCGGCATGCCTGCAATATGCAAGCGCTCCTAATCCCCGTCAAGCGCCCAAGTATTTTCGTTGATTGCTTGTGAGCGGGGTGTTCGATGGAACGACCTTAGCCCGCGCCCCGCCTTCCCGCTGCGTGATCGGCCGCCAACAACGCGCTGCCCAACTGCACCCGAACCAGCTTCTGGATCGGGATGACGGTGTAATCCAGATCGACCTCCAGCGCTTCGACGTTGCTTTCAAAGAACGCGCTGACTTTCCGGCAAGCCTCGACCAGGGCCGGCGACTCTCCGGCAGCCGCGATCTGGGTTTCCAGCATCCGGACCAACATCCCGCCACTAAGCAGGCGGTAGAATCGATGGGCCACCAGGTTGTCGAATTTTTCCGCCACCGTGGCCGTCCGGTCGGTCTTCGGATCAGTACGCGCCCAGTTCTCTTGAGCCGCCATGCGGTGCGGGAACACGCGCAACAACTCCTCGATGGGATCCCGGAAGGGGGACGGGATCGTCAACTCATCCTCGACGGCCTGGTACTGGGCCTGGAAGAAATCGAAATCCTCCCTGGCCCGAGCCACCATCTGCAGGATCGCCTCCCGGCGGGTCAAATCGGACGCCGAGGTGTCGTGAATAGCCGGGTTGTAGAAGTAGGGCATCTCACACACCAGGCAGAGCGGATCCCCCAGGGTGGAAGCGTAGTCGAAACTCGACGTCCCCCCGCTGATGATGTTTGCCGGGTCCTGACCCGTCTGCTCGGCCAGGAAGTCGTACACCTCCGAGATTTGCGGCAACCGGAAGATGGCTTTCGTGTACTCGATCGCGTGGGGCAGTTCTGGCTCGCCCAGGTGAAGCGGGAGATCCTGGCTCCTCACCAACGCGTGGAACGGTTCGTACAACGCCGGAGCTTCTTCCGAGAGATAGAAGTAAGCACCGCCAAAACCGGAATTGTGCAGCGAGTAGAAAAAGTCGGGCCGCACCCGCTCGATCAGCGCCCCCAGCGCCTGGGTCTCTGGCAGGGGATCGTGGAAATGAAGGGTCTTGTAGTCGATGGGGAACGTCCACTCCACCTGCTGGTACGAGGGCGGCCGGTAATAATGCCGGGCGTAGTTTCCGATGGAGAAAGGCCCTTTGAACCAGCCCTCGTTGAGGCGCGTCCCGTCGGGGTCGATGCACTTGATGATGTGCCAGGTGTAGCCCAACGAGCGGCGCAGTGCGTCGTCGGTCGCCAGGCGGCGCGACAGGTATTCCAGCATCATGCTCCCGATGGGCTCGTTGGGATGCGGCATCGCGAAAAGCAGCGCCTTCTTCGCACCGCCCCCAATCTTGAGCGCCTCGATGGGATCTCCGCTGCGGGAGTGCCCGACCGGCATGAGGCTCACGACGTCCGGATGGGCCTGGGCTAACGCCTGGGCGCTGGCCCTGAGTTCGTCGACGGTCAAGAAGACTTCGTAGTCCGGCACATCTTCCAGGATAGCATCCATCTCCACGGTTTTCACATCCCCCTCCAGTTTAATCGAAATCCCCAGCCAGTAACCGGTAGGTAAAACGGAGCATAATCTCCTGGTGCCTGATGCCCTCTTCGGCGTCAGAGAACGAGCCGACGTGCCCGGTATCGAACCAATGCACCTGGATCGGCTTCCCCAGCGCCCGCATTCTCTCCTCGTACAGCTCTATCGGGCGGGGGGGCGTGCGCGTGTCGCTGCGCCCCTGGATGATGAGCACCGGCGCCTGGACGTCCTCCACGTAGGTGATGGGCGAACTGCTCGCGTGAGCCTCGGGTTTCTCGTCGGGGGTGCCGCCGAACAGGGCGACCTGGTAGCCTCGCAGCGTCTCGGCCTGGTACTCGTACATCACGGCCCAATCGGCGATGGCGATGCCGGACATCCCGCCGGCCCACAGGTCGGGTTTGGTGCCCAACGCCTGGAGCGTCAGATAGCCGCCGTAGGACCAGCCGGTGAGGAAAACCTGATCCGGCGCCGCAAGCCCCTCGTCGATCAGCCACTGCCGGGCCGCGACCATGTCCTCGACCTCCCAATACCCCAATTGGCCGTTGATCTTCTCCTGGAACTCGCGTCCAAAGGTCGTCGACCCACGATAGTTGATGGTCAGATAGGCAAAGCCGTGATCCACCCACGCCTGGCTGGACGGGCTGAAGGTCTCCAACTCGACGCTGCTTGGCCCACCGTGGGTCTCCAGGATGGTGGGAAAAGGGCCCTCGCCCTCGGGAACGGCCAACCAGCCCTGAATCTCCTCGCCATCCGACGAGGTGAAGGTCACGGAACGCCAGGGGTGGCCCGGCGGCACCTCACCGGCCGCCAGGGCGACGTCCTTCTGCACACCGGTCTGACCGTCCAGCACCACCACGTGGGCCGGCTGGGTAGACGTCTCGAGCGGCATAAAGATATCCCCCCCGGGCCCAAAATAGGCGGCGAAATGCCCGCTGCTCCCCCGGGGCGAATTCAGTTTCGTCACGACGTGGGTCTCCAAGTCGTAGAGATAGAAATGTTCGACGGCCTGTTTGAAGTTGCGGAACAAGATGCGCCGCCCATCCTGCGACCAGTCAAGGGGTTCTACCGGCCCCTGTAACGTCTCCAGGGGGAAATCGACCCGCTCACCGGTACGGGGATTCCACAGGAGCGGCCTTTCGACGCCCGTTTGATTGCTCGTCGCCAGCAGACGCATATCCCCGGGAACGGGGGAGAAGCAAACCGGGGCCAGACTGGTGCCCTCGCCATCCCAGAGCTCGGCGATTTGTTCGCCGCTGGCCATATCGAAGGCCAGCAAGCTAAACTGATGCGAGCCCGAACGGGCGGTAGAGGCCAACACGGCCAATTCCCCGCCGTGAGAAAGCACCGGACCCTGGGTCATCGGTTTGCTCTGATGCAGCAATCTCGGCGCGCCCAACGTGCCATCGGGATCCATATCTATCGCGTACAATTGCATCCCCTCCGGAGATCCCACGTTCAAACCGAGCATATTCCCGGATGCACTAAACCTGACAAACTGGGCCGGATATGGCGGCAACTCCGGTGTGACGTCCTCCTTCTCTCCACCCTCGAAAGGCACCCGTACGATGTGCCCAATCTCATCCCCCTGCTTATCGTCCAGGTAGTAGATGTGACGGCCCTGGGGATCGATGGAACCAAACATTTTGCCATCGGGCCGATCCGTGATCTGGGTCAACTCGCCAGAGGGGACATTCCAGGTGTACAGTTGATATACACCGGTCCTTTTACTGGACGCCAACCCACGCGTCGGTGCCTGAGCGGCGATAGCGGTGTAGGTGATCGCATCGGCGCGGTACCGCTTTTTCCAGGGGGCTGCGTCGTCGAGCTGTAGTTCTTCAAGCATAGGTGACCTCTCTTTTATTGGAAATTGGAAGTTGGTGTTGCGTTTAACGTATAAAACTAATGCGTAAAACGTAAGGGACTATTCGCCTGATTTTTCTGTCAGCCAAAAACACCTATCCTCGCAAGCGGGGGTCGAGGGCGTCGCGCAGGGCATCGCCCACGAAATTGATGGCCAACACCGTGACCATGATGGCCACGCCTGGCGCAATGGCGAGCACCGGGTGATGGCGCATGTATTTCTTGGCATTGCTGAGCATGGCCCCCCACTCGGCCGTCGGGGGTTGCGCGCCCAAGCCCAGGTAGCTGAGGGCCGAGGCAGCCAGGATCGCGCCGGCGACGCCAAAAGTCGCCTGGACGATCACGACGCCCAGGCAGTTGGGCAGGATGTGCCGGAAGATGATGCGTCCATCCCGGGCGCCGAGCACGCGGGCAGCGTTGACGTAATCCATCTCGCGCAGGGTAAGCACCTGCCCCCGGACCAGACGCGCGTATCCGATCCAGCTGACACATCCCAGGACGATCATCGTGTTGGTCAAACTGGATTCTTCCAGGATTGCCACCACGGCGATGGCCAAAACGAGGAACGGAAAGGCGTAGATCACGTCCACCAACCGCATGATGATCTCGTCGATCCAACCGCCATAGTAACCGCTGATGGCGCCCAGCGTCACCCCAATGGTGCCGGCGATGCCGACGACGATCAGGCCCACGGTCAGCGATACCCGGGCGCCGTAGATCAACCGGCTGAGCAGATCTCGCCCCAGCTCGTCGGTGCCCAAGAGATGTTCCCGGCTGGGCGCCTGAATGCCCATTGCCATATCGTGAGCGTTGGGGTCGTGGGGCGACACCCAGGGCGCAAAGACCGCCACAACAATCAACACACCGAGAATCCCCAGGCCGACGATGGCGAAGCGATTGCGCCGCACCTGGCGCCAGGCGTCCATCCACAGCGAGGAAGACCTGTGAGGCCGACGATTTTCTTCCATCGTCTTATCTAGCGCTATATTAGCCACGTTGCCTCCTTAATCGAAGCGGATACGGGGGTCGACGATGGTATACACAATATCGACCAGCAGATTGGTGACAATGAAAACGAGCGAAAAAACCAATACGGTCCCCATAATGACGGGATAATTCCGGCGCGAGATGGCGTCTATCGCCAGGCGACCGATCCCGGGCCACGCAAAGATCGTCTCGATGATAACCGCCCCGCCCAACAGGCTGGCGAATTGCCCGCCGATGACGGTGATGACCGGAATGAGCCCGTTACGCAGGCCGTGCCGGATCAGAACGACCCGCTGCGATAATCCCTTGGCCTCGGCCGTCCGCATGTAGTCCTGGCCGATCACCTCTAACATACTGGAACGGGTCAAGCGGGTCACCAGGCCCATCAGGCCGGTTCCGAGTGTGACCGCTGGCATGATCAACGACTTGAGAAATCCAATCGTCGTCC
>DSAR01000061.1 GCA_011046405.1 Chloroflexota bacterium
GGCCGAGGCCCCGGTCACCGAACCCGCCCCCACCACCATCCCGCCGACGCCGCCGCCCAACGTGCGTGGGCCAGGCTTCGCCGCCTACCCCAAGGTGCTGGTCAAGATACCGCCCAGTTACGAGGGTTACGTCCTGCCAGTCGAGCCGGCAACGCTGGGCAATTACGAGCGATTCTCTTTCAGCGCCGAACAGGAAAGCCACATCAGTCAAGATGGTTTCGTCGTTGCGCCGGCCGATTGGCTGGAGTTCTACCAACTATACGAAAACAACCGCTATGAGGAGATCCCCGCCTTCATCACCACCGACTCAGTCTACCACGTCTACCACCTGATCTTCGACAAGATGCTGCGCGATCTGGAGCGAGAACACTTCGAGCCAGACCTCCGCGCCCTCTCCGCCGCCTGTCTCCAATCCGCCCTGGCGATTCACGTCGATCTGCAAGGGAGCGAGTTGGCGAATGAAGCGCTGCACGTCGCGGCCTACTTCGCCGTCGCCGAGGCCCTCCTCAACCCCCAGGCAGTCGCGCCGCCTGAGGTCGCCGACCTGGTCGCCGGCGAACTGGCCCTGATCGAGGCCCACGCCGGGGTACAACCCAGCGTCATCTTCAATCAAAGCTGTCCCGCCAACTGCGACCCGTGCGATACCAACCCACCCATCGAGTGCCTCAACCAACCCTGCATGTGCGAGGACTATTCCCAGTACGTTCCCCGGGGGCACTACACCCGCAGTGAACAACTCCAGCGCTATTTCCGCGCGATGATGTGGTACGGGCGCATCAACATGCGCCTGGAAAAGCCCGCCGAGACCCGTATGGCCCTGCTGATTACCTACATCCTGCGCAACACCACCGTCGACGGCGAGCCAGCCAGCGACGTATGGGCCCGTATCTACGACCCCACCGTCTTCATCGTCGGCAAATCGGACGACCTGGGTTTCCACGAGTACGGCGCCCTGTGGGACGCGGTCTTCGGACCCGACGCGCCGCCCGCCGCCATCGCCGACGAATCGAAATTCAACGCCTTCGTCGGCGCGGCCCGCCAACTGCCGCCGCCACAGATCAACTCGATGTGGGTCTACATCTGGGAGGATAAAGAGCAGGTCACACAGGGTTTCCGCTTCATGGGACAACGCTTCGTCATCGACGCCTACATCTTCGAGGAACTCACCTGGCGGGAAGTAGGCGAAATGGGTGGTAACGAGCGCTGGCTACCCAAGGGGCTGGACGTGATGGCCGCGATGGGCTCAGAAGAAGCGTACACCATCCTCGACGAGATGGGTGAAACAGCCTATCTCAACTATCCAGAACAGATGCAGAAACTGCGCCGCGAACTGGCGAGCCTGGAGCTGGACTCGTGGACCCAGAACCTCTACTGGACGTGGCTCTATTCCTTCCACCCACTCCTGGAAACCAAAGGGGCATCTTATCCGCCCTTTATGCAAACCCAGGCCTGGGCGCGCAAAGATGTTCACACCGCCCTGGGCTCCTGGACCGAACTCAAGCACGACACCATCCTCTACGCCAAACAGGTGATGGCCGAAATGGGCGGCGGAGCACCGCCAGAGCCGCCGCACGGGTGGGTCG
This sequence comes from Chloroflexota bacterium, assembly GCA_011046405.1. Taxonomy (GTDB): domain Bacteria; phylum Chloroflexota; class Anaerolineae; order B4-G1; family B4-G1; genus DSAR01. The sequence goes on from DSAR01000061.1 coordinate 1,584, forward strand.
AGCCGAACCCCGAGGCCTACGGCCGTCTCCTGGCCCTGACCCGCATGACACAAGAGGGATTGAAGAGTCGGGGCCTCCTGACCGACAACACCCACGCCAACCTCATGCGCCTGGATAGCCTGCTCGTCTTCTTGTTAGACGTGGCCGAACGGGAATTGGCCGGAGAAGCGCTCAGCGCCGAGGATTACAACCGCATCGACTATTACGGCGGCGAATTGGAGGCGATCACGCTGGCCGCCGCCGACCAGGATGGCGAGGGTCGCCCTTTCTTCGAGGATAATGAGGGCGCGGCTCTCGTGGCCGACGTAGCGACCGATCCGAACGGTTACGTGCTGGAGGAGGCCATCGGGCGCGTGTTCGAGATCTACGTCGTCGTGCCAGATGGGAACGGCGGCGTCCACATTGCCAAAGGGGGCGTCTTCTCCTACTACGAATTCACCTGGCCGATGAGCGAGCGCCTGACCAACGAGGCGTGGCGGGCGATGATCGAGGCCGACGAGATACCCGAGCGTCCTCAATGGACAACGAGCTTCATCACTGAGTGAACTGAGTGAGAGGTATGGCGTATGGCGTATGACGCTTTGGTATCTACTCCTGCTCCCCTGGCTCCTCGCCGGCCTTTGCCTCTATCCCGGCGAGAGACAGGCATCGCCGACACTGACGATCGCCTTCGTCGGCGACGTGATGCTCGGGCGCAGGGTCGCACAGTACGTCGAGGGGGATTGGACGGCCGCTTTCGCCGCCGTCCAATCCCACCTATCGAAGGCGGATTTGGCCATAGCCAACCTGGAATCACCCCTGACCAACGCCCCACCAGTGAGCGATGGTTACGACCTGCGCGCGCCGCCGGAAGCGCTCGTCGCGTTGCAAGCGGCCGGTTTCGACGCGGTATCCCTGGCCAACAACCACGCCCTTGACGCCGGAGAACGGGGCCTGCAAGAGATGATCGACACACTCACAAGTGCCAACATCGTCCCGCTCCTGGCATCCAAGCGTCTGGCGATTGACCCAAACAGAGCGGCATTTGCGACCCATACGCCAATCACAATCCTGGCCTTCGACGACAGCGTCAACCCCCTCGACGTCGAAGCTGCGGCCGAGATTGTCGCTGAGGCAGTCGACCGGGCCGCGAATGCCCCCGTCATCGTCTCCATCCATTGGGGCGGGGAGTATCAAGCGGCCCCCGGCCCGCGCCAGCGAGCCATCGCTGCCCGGTTCGCCCAGGCGGGAGCCGCCATCATCGTGGGCCACGGTCCCCACGTCCTCCAGCGCGTCGAATGGATCGATAACAGCCTGGTCGCCTACAGCCTGGGCAACTTTCTCTTCGACCAGCCATATCCGCTCGATTGTCGTTGGGGCGTCATCTTACACGTCACGATGCGAGATGAGCGCGTCGTCGCCGTCACAGCCACCCCAACCGTGGCCGAGAGAGGTCGCGTACGTCTCGCCCGACCCGAAGAAGCACAGGCAATCCTGGAGCGCCTGAAGCTCGAAGCATAACGTGAATACCTGGTACAGCAGCAATACGCCTCTATCAACACATCAAAAGAAAGCGATAGTATGAATTTACGCATTCCACATCACAAGTCTCGTATTTGCTCGTTGCTCATTCTGACGGCCATTTTGCTTGTTGCGAGCTATTTTCGTTTCACAAACCTGAATTGGGACGAGGGCAAGTGGATTCATCCGGACGAGGCGCACATGCGCATCATCCTGGGGGCGATTCGGCTACCGGACGACGCCGACCAAGGCCTATCGCTCTACTTCGACACCGCCAACTCGCCCCTCAACTGCCGGAATAGAGGACACCGGTATAGCTATGGCACGCTGCCCCTGTTCTTGACCCGCGCGACGGCCGAGTGGCTGGACGCTGGATGTGCAAATCGATCCTCATCACAGGACGCTGCGTCGTGGCCCGGGATCAACGGCCTACTGAGCATGTTGCTGGTGCCGGCCGACGGCGATTGCCGGCCAGGCGCCTTCACCGGAGGCTGGGCCGCCCTCATTGGCCGCTTCTATTCGGCGCTGGCCGACGTGGGGACCATCGTCCTGCTCTACCTGATTGGACGGCGCCTGTACGGCAAACGGGGTTTTGGCCGCGCGGTCGGGCTCCTGGCCGCCGCGCTGATGGCCTTTAGCGCTTTCTCGGTTCAGCAAGCCCACTTTTTCACCGTCGATAGTATTGCCTGCTTCTTTATCACCTCGACCGTTTACTTCTCTGTGCGAGCCAGCCAGGGGGGACACTGGCTCGATTTCGCGTTGGCTGGCCTGGCGACCGGTCTGGCAACTGCCTGTAAGATCAGCGCCGTTTTCGCCGCCTTCCTGCTCGTACTTGCCGCCGCCTCGCACTTTATCCAACACAGCAAACGAAATACGCCATACGTTTTACGGCTTGCGTCTTGCTTATTCCTTGCAGCCCTTCTTTCCTTTGTTGCCTTCCGCGTCGCCCAGCCCTACGCCTTCGAGGGTCCCGGCTTCTTCGGCCTACGTCTCAGCCCCGAGTGGTTCGATCGGCTGAAGCAAATTCGGGCCGAGCAAAGCGGCGCGGTCGATCTCCCCTCTGGGCGACAATGGGTCGACCGGGCGCCCATCCTTTTCCCCTGGATCAATATGGTCGTGTGGGGGATGGGCATTCCACTGGGCGTGACCGCTTGGGCCGGTTGGGCCGTGATGGGAATGGAATTATGGCGCCAGAGACTGTCTAAACCTGTTCATCTGATCCCGTGGACGTGGGCCACCGTGATGTTCGTCTACCAGGGTGTGGGATGGGTCAAGGCCATGCGCTATTTCCTGCCGTTATACCCCCTGTTCGTATTGATGGCGGCGTACGTCCTGGTACGACTGTGTCGCACATCCTCCCGCTGGCGACGCTCCGTGGGAATTGGATTCACCGCCGCTGTCGTGGTGGGAGCAGCCCTATGGACCCAGGCGGTGTTCACCATCTATCAACGCCCACACACCCGGCTGGCCGCCTCCCGTTGGATCTACGCCAACGTCCCGCCCGGCTCGACGCTGGCAACCGAGCATTGGGACTGGGCACCGCCGCTGCCACTGGATGGATATGATCCCTACGGCAACTTGTACAGCGGTTTCGAGATGTCGCTTTACAACGAGGATACGTGGGATAAACGAGCCCAGATCTTCGATTGGCTGGATCGAGCAGATTACATCATCATTGGCAGCAATCGACTCTACGCCTCGATCCCGCGCCTGCCAGACCGCTATCCCCTGACCATCGCCTATTACCAGGCGCTCTTTGCCGGGGAACTGGGGTTTGAGTTGGCGGCCGATTTCACGTCCCGTCCGGCCATCGGGCCATTCCAATTCCCCGATCAAGAGACACCATTCCCGCTGGCGATGCCAGACGAGAACGGAACGCGCCCGTTCATCTACCAACCGGAGCCGATCCAGATTTACCTGCCCCCGGCCGAGGAGGCCTTCAGCGTCTACGACCATCCCCGGGTGCTCATCTTCCGCAAATCGGCCGAGTACAGCCGCGAACGGGTCATAGCGGTTCTGGGCGACGTCGATGTCTCGCAGGCTGCACATGGCCAGACGCCCCAGCAAGCCGTCGAGGCGTCCAACATGCTCAAATTCGAACCGGAAGTCTGGGCCGAGCAGCAGGCAGGCGGAACCTGGTCGGAGATGTTCAATCGCGACGGGCTGTTCAACCGCTACCCGGCCTTGGCGGCGATAGCCTGGTGGGCCGTGGTGACCCTTCTGGGCTGGTTGACCTTCCCGCTGCTGGACACGGCGTTGCCCCGCCTGCAAGATCGGGGATACGGCGTGGCGCGGATCATGGGCCTGTTGATCGTGGCCTATCTCACCTGGATCGCGGCCAGTGTGCGCGTGATGCCCAACACCCGGGGGACCATCGTGCGCATGACGCTGCTCCTGGCGCTGGTGGGCGGCGGCGTGGGATGGTATCGGCGAGCTGAACTGCGCCGTTTCCTGAGCCGCCGTCGAGACGTCGTCCTGTGGGTCGAGGGGCTGTTTGCGCTGCTCTACCTGCTCTGGTTGGGCGTGCGTCTCGTGCAACCCGATCTGTGGCATCCGATCGTCGGGGGCGAAAAACCCATGGATTTCGCCTACCTCAACGCAGTGATGAAATCGACCTGGTTCCCGCCCTACAACCCCTGGTTTGCCGGGCACTACATCAATTATTACTATTTCGGGTTCGTGATCGTGGGGACGTTGACCAAATTGATGGGCACGACGCCGGCCATTGCCTACAATCTGGCGGTGCCACTCCTGTTCGCCTTGACGGGCGTGGGCGCCTTCTCCGCGGCCTATAACCTCTTCGGCGCTCGGACTTCGTCCCGGTACAGAGCGCGCTGGCGCGGAAGCACACTCGCTGGTGGCATGGCGATGCTCTTCACCGTGCTGCTGGGCAATCTGGGCGTCGTTCATTTGTTGCGCGAAACGCTGTCCCAGGTTGGCGGCGAAGCATTCCCCAGCCTCATTCCGGGTTTTTCCGAGACAGTGACCGCCCTCCAGGGATTGTGGCGGGTGATCGTTGAGGGTGTCCCGTTGCCCCTACGCATCGAGAGCTGGTACTGGCATCCAACCCGCATCATCCCGGCCGAAACAGGCAATCCCATCGCAGAATTCCCCGCCTTCACCTTCCTCTACGGCGATCTCCATGCCCACATGATCGCGTTGCCCCTGACACTTCTGGCGCTGGTATTGATCGTCTATTGGTGGCGCGCGTCCCGGCCCCGCTGGCAAAGCCTGATTCTGGGCGCCCTGGCCATCGGCGCACTGTGGCCCACCAACACCTGGGATTATCCCACCTACCTCGCGCTGGGCCTGGTCGGCTTGCTCGCCGGCGTTCTATGGCAACGGAAGGGCGCTCCCTCGTCTCAACCGGTCCGAGCGAGCGTTGCTCTGGCATCCGCAGCATCGCTGGTCATTTTAAGTTTGCTTTTCTACTGGCCCTACCATCACAATTACGCCGCCGGGTATACGTCCCTCGAGCGGTGGACGGGTGGGAATACGCCGGTCAACATCTACCTTTGGATTCACGCGCTACTCCTTTTCCCGATTTTGACGCGCATGTCGATCGAAATCTGGCGGATCGTCCGGACGCTGGCAAGCGCCGGCCGTGAGACGGCCAACACCCCTCAGATCGAACAAAGTCCGATTGCGCATGGGCTTTTACTGTTGGTAACGCTGGCACTGACGGTCTTCCTTTACTCGATCGGATGCGAGGTGGCCCTGGTTGCAGTACCAATCGGCGTAGGCGCGTCCTATCTCCTGGTCTTTCCAGATACCATGGGACGCGCGCGCCCCACCCGCCACCGATTGTTATGGTTTATCGTCGGCACAGCGATGGCCTTGAGCCTGGCAGTGGAGATCGTCGTGCTCAAGGGAGATATCGGCCGGCAGAACACGGTGTTCAAGTGCTACATGCAGATATGGGTTTTGCTCTCGATTGCGGCCGGTGTGAGTGTGGCCTGGGTGCGCGCGGATTGCCATCCGGCGCGGGCACGTCCCTGGAAATCAGAATGGTGGACCCTGTGGCGGATTGGCATGGCGCTGTTGATCGGCGGGGGGGCACTCTTCCTGCTCTACGGCGTTCGCGCCCGGGCCGTCGACCGCATGTCCGAGGAGACGGGCTTGACGTTGGATGGCATGGCCTTTATGGCAAATAGTGTGGTATGGGATGGCAATCCCAGCCGGGACAGCGCAGACCAACAACATCCACAAGAGATTCCGTTGGACGGCGACTACGCCGCCATTCGGTGGTTACAGGACAACGTGCAGGGATCGCCCGTGATCATAGAAGGATTGGGATACCGCGAGTATCTGTGGGCCAATCGGGTTTCGATCTACACCGGGCTGCCGACAGTCGTGGGGTGGCGCTGGCACCAGGTGCAGCAGTACACAGCTTTGCCGGGATCGCCGGTCGAACGCCGGCGGAACGACGTAGATACATACTACAACACGCCGGACACAGGCCTGGCCCTGCAAATTATGGCCCGTTACGACGTGCGCTACGTCTACCTCGGCCCCTACGAGCGAGCATACTACACCGCCGTCGGTCTGTCCAAATTCAATAGCATGGTCCAGGACGAATACCTGCGCATCGCCTACGACAAACACGGCGTGACCATCTACGAGATCATCCCCAACGCCTTCTCAGAAATGCCCGAAGTGACGAGCAAGCAAATGAGCGAATGAGCGAATGGTGAATAGCGAATGGCGAATAGCGAATGGCGAATGGCGAATGGCGAATGGCGAATGGCGAATGGCGAATGGTGAATGGCGAATGGCGAATAGCGAATAGCGAATAGCGAATGGCGAATAGCGAATGGTGAATGGGCGAATGGTGAATGGGCGAATGGCGAATGGGCGAATGAGCGAATGAAGCAATAACCACCCCCACCAGCATACCAATATACCAATATACCAATATACCAATATACCAACATAC
>DSAR01000191.1 GCA_011046405.1 Chloroflexota bacterium
AGCGCGTAAAAATCACGCACTGCAAAACCTGCCTTCGCAGGTTAGTTTATAGTCGGCGTAGGCCGACTTTGCAGTTGTGGCCCGCGAATTTATTCGCCGGGGACAAATGTGCCATTGTCAAGTGACGTCGAGCAAGGTCTCCAGATTGGTAGCGACTCTGCTGAGAGCGCGGTCAAACAAGTCGTAGGTGCCCGCATCAAGCAAGCAGGTATGCGCTGGAATGCTGAGCGCGCCGAAGCGATAGCTCACTTCCGAGCTTCTATTCTCAGTGATCGGTGGGATGACATGTGGGAGAACTTCACTCCACCTCCCCGGCAGTATCAACGCCAGGAGATCCTCGTGGGCGCCTGATTTCCGACGATCAGTCATCACTCCCGTCGCCGGGTAACTCTCAAAGGTCTACAATTCAGTTCGCTCAAAGCGGTGACGGTCGTGACGTCGTTCTCCCACCCGCTCCCAGGCAGGCCGCCGGGGATCATCCTCGACTACGAGACGGGTGCTGCTGGTGGCAGTGGTGAACATGGTGCTGGCGGACACCTCGACCTCGTAGGTCCCTGGCGGTGCCACCTGCCCATCACCCATGCGGCCGTCCCACACCAGCAGGTGCTCACCCTGGGCGCGCTTCTGCCGGTTGAAAACGGTGGCCACTCGCTGATCAGACAGGTCCCACACTTCCGCCGTCATCGTCGCAGGACGCGAAATCTCGAAGGTGACCACCGCCGGTTCCAATCGCCCGTCAGAGCCTGGTATCAGCGTGGACCGGGTCGCCCGGAGCACCAGCGACAGGGGACGCTGCCACAGCCCGCTGATCAACCACAGGACGACCGTCACCCCCACGCCCACGCCTCCCACAGCCAGGACGTTTCGCACGCCCGGCGGTATGCCAGCCACTGGCGCTGTCGAGTCGTACGTCACCTCGCGCACCACCACGGCGGTGTTGCCAGCCCGATCCATCGCCTCGACGCGGATGACGTTCTCTCCTTCGATCAGATTTGCCAGCCCCTGGAACCCGCCCTGGCTGTCGACGAGCAATTCTCGCCCGTTGAGCCACACGCTGGTCTGCGGCGCCGTCTTTCCCACGACGAGCAGCGAGGGCTCGCGCACCGTCATCCCATCGCGGACCGTGGTCAACGAAAGGGCCGGCGGGCGTGTCTGGAGATAAACCCGCCGTTCCTCGGCCGAGACGTTCCCCACGGCGTCGATCGCCTCGACGCGAACGATATTCTCGCCCTCTTCCAGGACGACGTCGACGTCGAAGTGTCCCTCTTCGTTCACTTCAGCCTGATTTTGATTGACCAACACGCGGACGCCCGCTGGCACCCGGCCCTGCACGCTCAACATCCGCTGGTTGAGCCACAATCCCTCCGGCGGGTTCAACACCACCACGTTGGGCGGTTCGGTCATCAACGTGATCTCGTGCACAACAGATGCTTTGTTGCCCGCCATATCCACAGCGACCAACTCAATCCGGTTGACACCCTCTTGCAAGATGTACTGGGTGCGAAAACGGCCGCTCTCGTCGACCTCCAGGGGCTGTTGTCGGTGAGGCATCCATACCGTCGCATCGGGATCGGTTAGGCCTTCGATGATCAATTCTCGCGTATCGCCCCCGACCTGGCCCTGATCGGGCATATTGGCCAGCCGGATGATGGGGGGTTGGGTGTCGACGTCAATCGGAATGCTCGACGAGGAACTGCGGAGGCTGGCCTCGGCCGAGACGCGCAAGAAGTAGCGCCCATCGGGCAGCGGCTGTCCCAGCCGATCCAGCCCGTCCCAGACGATGGTGTGCTGGCCCGCCGCCTGGAGATCGCCGTCGTTTAACGTCCGCACCAGTGCGCGATTCTGGTCCAAGACCTCAATCGTGACCGTGGCATCGTCGGAAAGCGAGTACACCACCGGGAGTGTGTCCATCTCACCATCCCCGTTGGGTGAGATCGCCCCTCGCTCGGCGCTGATCGTCACGTTAGGCGTGCGTATCCAATCCATCGGGAACAACAGCACCAGGGTCACGCCCACGGCGCCGATCGCCAGAATGGCTAACAACGGAACGATATTCATACGCTGGGTCGGCGTCGAGCGACGTTTATGAGAACTGGTGAGTTGAGTCTTCATCTCGTCAATCCAGGTCGATCATAATGATATCCGAGGGCGCTTCCTCTTCTCGTACTTGGGGACCGGCCCACGCGGGGGGGCGAGGCCCTGAGTGAGGCTTGGATTCGGGCTGTGGTGCAGGTTGCGCCTGACCTGCCGGGATGGGTCGCGTATCCACTCGCATCGGCTTGGATGGCGCGACGGGTCGCCTCATGTAGCGGGACAAGCCAAACGTCCCCATCGCAATCAAAGCGTTCCAACCACATTCTACCAGAAAATCCAGAAGATTGGAAATAGACGTCCCTGACGTATCGCGCAGGGCCAATCCCACGGGGATGGCCCAACTCCCCAAAATCAATCCCAGAAGCCCCAGGCTGACGCCGGCCACCAGGCCCACGCCTGGACGGGGCATCTCCTCCATCCGGGTGCGCATCAAGCCCACGCCGTAACCGGTCAACCCCCAACCAAGGATTTCCAACACGTGGAGCAACAGGGTCTGGGCGTCGGGGGCCAGCGGATTGGCCATCCAGATCAAGGTCTGGTATGAATTGGCGGTCTGAAAACGGGCGATCAAATGACCGGTCGCCAGCGGCTGCCCACCCAAGGCCATCAGGTCTGGCGACATACCGCACATCCCGGCAAAGAGCTTGAGCCACAACCCGCTCCCTAACCCCACCAGCACGCCGCCCCATTCTCCCCACCACAGGCCAGCCAGGAATGGAGCCAGCAAACCCATCCGCCCCGTCATCAATAGTGGCATCGATAGGAGTAGCACCAGGGGCGCCAGGTGATCCCGGATGAAAAAGGCCAAAATGACCAGGGCCGAAAGGGCCAGCGCAGCGACGTAGATGGAGATCGTATACAGGGGGTAGGCCACGGCTGCGACGAACAGGAGATAGCCCGCGATGGGCGCGATCAAGGCGGCTAACAACACACTCCCCGCGATGAACAGTTGCCATTCCAGGGAAAACACGTCCATCGTCTGGGCCGTGAGCCAGAAAAGCGCCGCCAAGCCTGCAGCCGGCGCCAGGCGGTCAAAAAAACAGCGGTAGCGCTGGTAAAACCAGGCCGGCATTCTCCAAAGCCTCGCCACAGGCTATACCTCGTCCGTGCTGGCCAATGCCTCGCCATTACCAGGCGACGCCTCGCCCGTTCCGGGCGAGGGCGGCGGGATGCGCCGGATGACCGGATCGGAGGAAGCCGGGCGCGCGTGCGTGCGCGCCCAATTCCGCAAGGCCGTGATCGGCTCACGCATCGTCTGTGAAAGGGGAACCGACTGCTCAATGTTGCGCAACAAATCCTCCTCTATCAACCCCCGCTCTGCCTCGAAAGCGTCGTACAAACCGGCGATGATGGCCTGTTCGATCTCCGCCCCGCTGAAGCCCTCCGACTCCCGGGCCAGACGAACCAGGTCGAACTCGCCGGGATCCCACTGCCGCTTGTGCAGGTGGATGAAGAAAATCTCCTGCCGCTCCTCGAAATTGGGCAGGTCGATGAAGAAAATCTCGTCGAAGCGCCCCTTACGCATCAGTTCCGGCGGCAGGCTGGTGATGTCGTTGCTGGTGGCGATGACGAACACGGGCGCTGTCTTTTCCTGCATCCAGACGAGGAAACTGCCAAAGACGCGGGCCGCCGTCCCGGCATCTGAGCGCCCGGAACTGGCCAGGCCAGAAAGCCCCTTTTCGATCTCGTCGATCCACAGAATGGCTGGCGCCACCGTCTCCGCCATCTGCAGCGCCATACGCATGCTCTCTTCCGAGGCGCCCACCAGTTCGCGGAACACGCGGCCCATGTCCAGGCGCAGCAACGGCAACTTCCACACGGTGGAGACCGCCTTGGCGATGAGTGATTTCCCGCCGCCCTGCACCCCCAGAAGCAGCAGCCCCCTCGGTTCCGGCAGCCCAAACTCGCGCGCCCGCTCGGTGAAGGCCAGCCGGCGCTTGTCGAGCCAGGCCTTGAGCTCGTCCATCCCGCCGACGTAATCCATCTCCTCGGCCGCCTCGTAGTATTCCAGGATATTCGATTTGCGAATCAGTTGTTTCTTTTCGGCGACGATGACCTGGGAATCGAAAGCGTGGGTCATCACGATTGACTTGGCGAACACGTTCTCGGCCTCGCTCACCGTCAGCCCCCGCGCCGCCTGCAAGACCTGCTCTTGTTCGTCTGCAGACAGTTTCACTCGCAATCCGCTCTGGCTGCGCACGGAGCGCACGATCCGATCCAGCGCCTCTTTCAACTCCTCCATCGTCGGCAGTGAATAGTCCAGCAAGGTGACGTCTTTTTCCATCTCCACCGGCAAGCGCAAGATGGGCGAAAGGAAAAGCACCGTCTTCTGGCTCTCTTTCAAGGGGCGAACCAAGTCGCGCAGTTTCCGCACCACGGCTGGGTCCGGCGATACGTGATCACCGCCCAGGAAGGGGTGGAAATCCTTCAGGAGATAGACAGCCGCCTCGCGCGAGCTTTCGACGTGATCCAACACCTGCAGGGCCGACCGGGCGCCGGGATCGACCTCGGTGGGTCGCACCGTGTCGATGGCGATCACGCCGCCGGTCACCGTCCAGGCATAGAGCCGCTTATTCAAGCGCGCGGCGACGCGGAACAACATCGACTCGACCCGTCGCTCCTCCCACGAGAGGATATAGATCAACGGGTACTTGGCCCGAATGAGGACCTCCAACTCCCGTTCCCGGTCTGCCAGTTTCATGTGATCCCTCTATGCGCCTATGCCCTTACGTCAGTGCACCGGCCAGTCCTCCACTGCTTCCGCCAACAAATCTTCGATCAAACAGCTCAAGTCGATCATCGCCCCTTCGCCGTTCCACACCATCACGTCGTCCAACGTATCCAAGAGCAGGTCCTGGATCACACGAGCGTCGCCGACGAGAAGGCGGCGGTGCGCCCGGTTACGCAACGTATCCGGCGAGACAATCAAAACCATCGTATCGATGCCCGCGGCCATCGTGACCTCTTCCCCGGTCTCGTCGTCGATGACGACAACGCGCAGGCGGCGCGGGAGTTCTTCATCACCCATAAAATACACTCCTCAATCAAAAACGTCCTATTTGTCCTACAACGACACGTGTTCTTATTTTGTGTTTATCTACATGCTACCAACGTATTATAACGGCTTCTGCCCAACCCGCCAAGCCAGACCTTGCTTAGGAATGAGGGGTAAATAACTTTTCCATTTCGCGGAGCATTGAAATGCCCCGCACGTCGCCTGTAAACTGCCGGATTGTGATCCGGCGGGCACAAGGTGAGCAGTCACAAAACATTCGTGTGATTCGAGCATTCGTGTGATTCGAGCATTCGTGTGATTCGAGCATTCGTGTGATTCGTGATCGAAAATCAGGCTCTTGGCCACGAATGTCGGGTAGTGAATCATCGGCTAAGCAAGTGGTCAAGTTATTTAATCCCGAATCCTTAGTAAATGGGTATCTTCTCAATAAGTTGGGGAGCTGTGGCCGGTCTCCCGACCGAGCCACAGCGGGCACGGTCAGGAGACCGGCCCGAGCGAGTTTGCCCCGGTTTATTGAGATGATACGTAAATGCCAACTGTCGTTGAATGCCAACTATTGTATACGCACTCACGAAAAACGCCAACCTCTGTAGATAGAGGTCAACGATTCCCTGGGGTCTCGCGGTAGAAGGTTGCCACCCACCTTGCCAGGCCATCGTGCAATTCGTAGGCCAACGCGTAGGCCAACGCGCCCACCGATCTCGTCTCGGGCCGTCTGCAGGCATCGCCGGGCCAAGTTCTCCTGGGTGATGACCAAGAGCGGGAAGTCATTCCTCAAATGCTCGAATTGACACGCAGCGTGACACGCTCGGCGAAACAGTTCGTGCCATTCCCTCCCACTATAATGGTAGCGTCAAATAGAGGAGGGGCAAGATGGCGTTGGGTAAATTTTTACGTTCATCGATCGGAGTAGGCCTGCTCATCTTATCCGTCACCTTCAGCCTAATCCAAACACATCCCGTTCGAGCCACAACCACACCTCCAACCACTTCCAACCGGGTACTCGTCCTACTCCAAGATGACACGCGGATGCACAACATCCAAACTACCCATTCAATCATCCACTCGTTAGAGATGGCAGGCGGCCATATCATTCACATCTTTCCACCGTCCGCCTTCATCGCCGATGTGCCGGCGGGAGCTTGTATCCCATCCAACGCCTTCGTCTACGACGCCAAAGACGGCAAAATCGACATCGATACCCTAAACGATCTACCTGATGCCGTCCACTACATCATCCACACCTGGAACGCTCTCATCGCCCCTCTCTCTCCCGCCGGCACATCCTACCAACCGAACGCCCTTGAGTTGGAGCACGATCTGTCACGTAGGGCGATGCACCCTCCCCCCGTCGCCAGCACCCTCCAGAGTCTCACAACCAACGTCCTCACGCCCGGTTACGCCGAAACCAGCGAGTTCTTCATCGGCCGGGTGGCGGTCGGTATCGTGCTGCCCGAAAGTGATGGCCGTGTCGATCCATCGACGGAGGATTGGAGCACGGAGGAGCGCGCGTTGGTCATCAGCAAAATCACGGCCGCGCTGGATTGGTGGGCCACCCAGGAACCGGCGGCCAATCTCACTTTCGTCTACGACGACGCCACGATGACGCCCATCCCGAGCAGTTACGAGCCGATCTCCCGACCATACAGCGACCAGTCCTTGTGGATCAATGAGGTGATGGGAAAAAAGGGGTACACCGAATCCAGCTATTTCGACCGCGTGCGCAGTTACAACAACGATATGCGCCAGATCCACGGAACCGATTGGGCGTTCACCATCTTCGTCGTCGATAGTTCCAACGACGCCGACAATCGCTTCGCCGATGGCTACTTCGCCTATGCCTACCTGGGTGGGCCGTTTATGGTGATGACCTACGGAAACAATGGCTACGGCCCGTCCAATATGGACGCCGTCGCCGCCCACGAAATCGGCCACATCTTCCACGCCCTCGACCAATATAGCAGCGCTTACCAACCCTGCACGCGCCGCTCAGGTTATCTGGGTGTGGAGAATCAAAACAGCCAATACGGAGACTGTGCATCGGATCAACCGAGCATCATGCGGGGACAGGTCACACCTTACACCAACGAAGCGCTTGACGCATACGCCCGTGGGCAAATCGGCTGGCGCGACTCCAATGGCAACGGCCTCCTCGACCCGCTCGATACGACGATCAGCCTGAGCAACATCAAGGTCGTCACCGACGGCCTGGTCTCCAACGTGCTGACCGTGACCGGCAATCTACTCGACGAGCCATTCCCCTCTCCCTTGCGCCGCAGCGTGACCATCAACACCATCACCGGCATCCAGTACCAGGCGGATGGAGAGACGTGGATCGACGTCCCGGCGGCCGATGGCGCCTTCGACAGTTACAGTGCGGATTTTACCTTTAGCACGCCTCCCATCCCCACCGGCGAGACAGAGATCCTAATACGCGCGACGAACTCGGCTGGCAAAGTGATGACCCACACGATCGCCAACCTCTCCGTCGTTGATCCGGTAGATGAGATCATCCAAACAACCCTGACGCGCCTGGCCCGCCAGGGCGGGGACGACACAGCGAGCACGATGCTTTACAACGGGCAGGCGACGTCGGAAATCAGTTACATCGCCGAGATGTATTACCGCATCGACGATGACGCCTGGCAGCCGCTCGTACCCGACGACGGTGTCTTCGACGAGCCCCAAGAGACGTTCACCCTGCTCGTTGATCTCACCGCCTTGCAACCCGGCGAGCACCGCATCCGGGCCTACGCTGTCGACGGTGTGGGGAACGTGGAATCCACCCCTGCCAGCGACTACATCACCATCGCGCCAAAGAGAGGCTACGTCTTCTTGCCGCTGGTGATGATGCACCCGTAGCCCCCTGCCCCTTATGCAGCGCGAGGGCGATACTACGG
>DSAR01000314.1 GCA_011046405.1 Chloroflexota bacterium
CGGTGAGCCGGGTCTGGTTGACGTCGTGCTGGTACATCCCCACGCCGATAGACTTGGGATCGATCTTGACCAGTTCGGCCAGCGGATCCTGCACGCGCCGGGCGATGGAGACCGCGCCCCGCATACTGACGTCCATGTCGGGCAGTTCGGCCCGGGCCAGCCTGCTGGCGCTATAGACGCTGGCCCCGGCCTCACTGGCGATGAGGTAGCGCAAGTCGGCGACGGGCGATTTGGCGTGAGAGAACCGGTCGCGGATGATCTCGGCGAGCAGTTGCTCCGTCTCCCGCGAGGCGGTGCCGTTGCCGATGGCGACCAGGCTGACCCGATGCCGGGCGATCAGCGTCACCAACGTCTCGACGGCCGCTTCTTGGTGCCTCTGGGGCGGGTGGGGGTAGATGGTGGCGGTATCGAGCACCTTGCCGGTGGGGTCGAGCACGGCGACCTTGCAGCCGGTGCGGAATCCGGGATCGATGCCCATCACCGTGTGCTCAGCGAGGGGCGGCTGGTTGAGCAGGGCGCGCAGGTTTTCGGCGAATACGCCGATGGCGTGGTCCTCGGCCTGCTCGGTGAGGATGCGGCGCACGTCCCGCTCGATGGCCGGGAGCAACAGGCGCTGGGCGGCGTCCTCGGCGGCCTGGATCAATTGCTCGACCAGGGGAGACTCCCGCCTGGGACGGAAGTGGGCGCCGATGGCCGTCCGCCAATCCCGTTCCGGCGTCTCGATGTGCACGCGGAGCACCCCCTCGCTCTCGCCGCGATTGATGGCCAACGCCTGGTGAGGCCGCAGGCGACTGATGCGCTCCTCGAATGCGTAGTAGAGTTCGTAGATTTCCCGCTCGTCGGCCGCTTCGTCGACCTTTTCCGATTGGAGGATGCCCCATTCGAGCGTCTTCTCGCGGGTGGTGCGCCGCACCTCGGCGTGGTCGCTGATGGTCTCGGCGACGATGTCGCGGGCGCCGGCCAGGGCCTCTTCGAGGGCCTCTTCGACGGTGGGTGCCTCGTCGGAGAGATACGGCGTGGCAATCTCCTCGACGGACTGGCTCGTCTCCGCCTGCTGGAGGATCAGGTCGGCCAGCCCCTGCAGTCCCTTTTCCCGGGCCACGCTGGCCCGGGTGCGACGCTTGGGCTTGTAGGGCTGGTAGAGATCCTCCAGTTCAGTGCGCGTCTCGGCCGCCAGCAGCTTCTGGCGGAGTTCCGGCGTCAGTTTATCCTGGGATTCGATGGAATTTATAATCGTCTCGCGCCGCTCGTCCAGGGCTCGCAACGACGAGAGGATCGTGCTGAGCTGGCGGATCTGTTCCTCGTCCAGCCCGCCGGTGACCTCCTTGCGGTAACGGGCGATGAAGGGCAGCGTGTTGCCGGCGTCGAGCAAGCCGACCGTCGCCGAAACCTGCTCGGCGCGGAGGTTTAGTTGGTGGGAGATTTGTTTGACGTGCCTGCTCGTCGTTGACATTGAGGCCTCGTTTGTTTGATTGGCTTGGGGTCAAGCAGCACACTCCGTCCCGCTTGATCACGCAAGCGGGACGGAGGATTGCGGCGTTTGCACGGAGAGATGAAGGTTGAAGTGTTGAGGGCTTCAACCGACCGTTTCACTCTGGTTCTGGTTACAGGGCTAAATGTCCGATAGCCTGGCCCACAAGTGGACGCATCATATCCCGAAGATCGGCGGCGGCGACGGGCGGTTGCGTGAGATTACTCCGGTCGAACAGCCGCGAAGATGGCGCCGCCAATGGCGCCGAATCCCGCGCCCAGGGCCAAGCTGGAGAGACAACATAAGCCATTGACGAGCGCGACGCCGCCCACGCCAGAGAGCATCGCAAATGTCTCGGGGTCGATGCCCAGTTCAGCCAATTGGCGCAGGGTTGCCGGGTCGATGGCGGCCATGATATCCCCGGTACCAGTGATGGCCATTTGGATGGCAACGACAATGGCCCACACGATGCCGCCCACTGCACCGCTTATCAATCCGGCGAGCGCGCCAGAGACGGCGGCGTCGCCGGTGTTCCGGCGTGGGGGCATAAAGTATCCCGCGAGCGCGCTGATGCCCAAATATGCCAGAAAGATAGCCCCGCAACAGACACAGCCTACGACCGGTATCTGGCTCAATAAGGTCAAGATAAAGATCACGCCGGCGCCGATAAGGCCTGCTTTGAACCACGCTTTGTTCGTCATATTCTCCTCCCTATTCGTTTTGTAAAACCTTGCGGATGATCAAAATGTGACGTATCAGGGGGCTTCGATGAACAACTTGGTCTCCACCGTCGTGCTGATGGAGGTCACCGATGCCGTCCCCATAATCGGCGTAAATCGGTCGACCTGGTATATCTCGAAAGTGACGGCGCCTGAAGTTGGCTCGCCTTTAACTTCGCCGTTCCACGTGTAGACGTAGTTGCAGTCGCCGCCGTAAGCGCCAATATAGATCTTCGCGATCCATCCTCTCTCGGTGTGGAGTCTCTTGCCCAGATCCCAGGCCTCGACTTGGAGCGGGCCTCCCGGACAGGGCAGTGTGGATGTCACAGTAGACGTGGGTGTTGGCGTTGGGAGTGGCGAGGTCATTGCCGGGTCTGCCAGGCTGCCGTCCGCCGCTTCTTCCGTCGTCAGGTGGGTCGAGGTGAACGTCTGTGTCGGTTCCAGGTTGACGAGCAGATCACTTGCGGGTGCTGGCGTAGCCGTTGGCGCGCCAGGAGAGGATGCGGATAGCGAGGGATTGATTTCTTCCTCCGGCGGCGCCAAGAATCTGGCGTCGGCCATAGACTTGTCTGTGAAAGGCATTCCATCTTCAGAGGCCAACCATACGTTGATCTGATTTTCTACGCCGTACGCATCGGTGAATTTGATGGCGATGGCGTGAGGGGGGAGGCCAACCGGCATCGTGGGGATATTGGCCTGAATCCAGGGACGCTCGGTGTAGCGGGCCAAAGGTCGTTGGGGGCCGACGACGGTGATGGTATTTGGCTCCGGGGAATTGCCCATGATGGCGAATATGGCGATCCAACTCCCATCCTCTGGGAGGTCGTATCGCGCGGCGATCGCTTTGGCGTAGTGGGAGAGGACGTCAGCGGCGTAGTTGCGCGTGACGCGGAGGTGGATTTTATCCCAGCCGCCATTGTAGGCGGCCAATGAGTAATACAGGTCACCCCGTCCATCACGGATGGTATGGGCCAAGGTTCTAGCGCCCCAGTTGACGTTGGTCCAGGGTTGTTTCAGTTCTTCAACGCTGGGACGCCAGGTGAAAGGCATAATGCCCATCAGCCCGACGGCGCCGACCGGCCCGCGTTCCCACGCCCTTCCCAGGGATTCCTTCCAGATGACAGCGGCGATGAGGTCGGGATCCAACTCGCGTTCCTGGGCCGCTGGCAGGATGATGTGATGCCATCGGCTGACGGCGGTCCACCAATAGGGGGACAGTCCGATCTCTGGCTGCTCGTCGAATTGGGCCAGCGCTTCACCTGGACAGGTAGAAATCATTATCGCCGCCAGGCAAATGACGGCGATAATGGTGTGGAGAAATCGCGTGTAATCCATCTTTGGTATCTGGGTCGTGTTCCTCTTGGGTTTTGTTGGATGAACTGAATTGAAATCTACTTGTACGTATGCTAAAAAAAACTATACCGGAAAGTGACTGTTTTGTCAAGCGCTCGTCTACCCGAGTGGTCAGATGGGGGTTGGGAATGTTTATGCGTCTTCAAACGGATGACCGTTCTCATACGTAAAGGAAATATAGGTCTCGGTCGCGGCTGATAGATCGGCGTAGGCGCCCCGGTAATCGGGCGGGAGCAAGGCGGCGATCTGATACATCATCTCATCGGCCATTTGTTGGCGCACTTGCCCCGTGATCTTGCTTCCGCCGGCATCCAGGCGGAACGTTTGGCCTACAGCGATGTGGAAATCGGTGCGCCGGAGCCGGGAGAGGTTGCGCCAGAAATGTTCTCCGCCGTGGTAGGCTATGGGGAGGATGGGCGCGTCGCTGCGCAACGCCAGAATCACAGCCCCGGCGTGGGCGCGCTGCAGCTTTCCATCGCCGCTGCGGGTACCCTCTGGGGCGACCGCGACGATCTGGCCTGCCTCAAGCGCTTCTATGGCCAGGCGAAATGCTTGTACGTCGGCGGCGCCTCGCTTCAATGGGATGCCACCCCAGAGCTTGAACAGGGGGCGCATGAAAGGATTTTCCCAGTATTCAGCCTTGGCGAACCCGGTCAAAGACCGTGGTAACAAATGGGTGTAAAGCAAGGGAACCTCCAGAA
Organism: Chloroflexota bacterium; assembly: GCA_011046405.1. Lineage (GTDB taxonomy): Bacteria > Chloroflexota > Anaerolineae > B4-G1 > B4-G1 > DSAR01. Next base: position 4,245 of record DSAR01000314.1, read on the forward strand.
AGTTGATGTGATTGGCGATGATGATGAGGGGGCCCTGCATTGGAATGCGTGAAAGTTGGGTGTCGTCTACCCGGCAAACGATGCGCGTCAGTCGTTTGAGGACTGCGTTGACGAATCGGAATAGCAGCGTGCGTTGTGATAGAGATGTCGAAGTCATGGGTTTAAGGGAATCCTTTAGTTTGCTGCCCATTTCATCAAGGCTTGCCGAGTCCGTAACAGCCCGGTCGCTGGCGCTGCTTTGGCGTCTTTGCATCATTAGCGTCATAGATAGACACTTTGTTCTCTCTCGTGCCTGCCGGATCACAATCCGGTGCTTTTGGGACAGGAAAACGGTTTTCTCACTAATTCGTGTTGGTTCTTTGGGCTTTCGCGTGGTCGCTTACAAGCGACCACGCGAACTAGCAGAGAGCCTTCGTGTTATTTGTCCATTCGTGTCATTCGTGATCCAAAGATGTCGGGTAAAGAATTTCTGATTCGTGTCTGATTAGATATAGAAGCGGTCAGGATCGATTTCCTCCCTCAAGAGACGCAATTCCTCTTCCGTTGGTGCCTCGTTCTGGCCGACCGAGTCCGCGACGATCAGGTCGAAACCCGTGCTGGCGATGACCTCTTCGACCGTGACGCCTGGATGGGTCGATAGGAGCCGCATGCGTTTGCTCTCTTCCTCGAAATCCAACAATCCCAGGGTGCTGACGACGCGAAAGGGGCCGGTATCTGGCGGCAGGCCGGCGGCCTCGCGGGCGCCTGGGCCGGTCAGATAGCCAGGTGTGGTCAAGAAATCCACCTGGGGCACGAAGCGACGTGTGTCGTGCCGCATGATGATGATGTTTCGCCAGCAGAAGGAGCCGACGTCGTTGGCACCGCCGGAGCCCGGCAGACGGACTTTGGGCGGGTGGTGCTGTGGCCCGATGATGGTCGAGTTGAGATTGCCGTACGGGTCGATCTGGGCGCCTCCCAGAAACCCAAAGTCGATGAAGCCCCGCGCAGCCGTCTCCATGATGTCGCAGATGCCAGATGCCGCCACGCCGCGATAGAAGGTTCGGCTTTCGCCCACGGCCCGGGGAAGCTTTTCCAGCCGGGCGCCGGTGCCACCAAACTCGAAGATGGGGACGAGGTTGGGCGCGTGCATTCTCTGGGCCAGGCTGGCCGCCAGCATTGGGATCCCGGTGCCGATGAAGGCGGTGACGCTGTCGGGCATTTGGCGCGCCGCGATACAGATGAGCAGTTCGGTGGGGTTGTATACTTGCTCGTTCATCGTCTGTCCTCCTCCTCGGCCCGGAGCGTCTCGAGCCGTTCTCGTCCGACCAGGTCCAGGTAGGCCTGATGGTCGGCCAGATTGTGGACGTATTTATCCAGATATACCTGGGTGCTTTCCTCTGCCCTCGACGCCGAGACCCATTCTCGCAATTGCTCCTCGTCCCGGGCGTAGCAGTAGACCATCTCGCCGGGATGAGCGCCATAGGGGGCGTGGACCACGGCGTCCACCAGGTAGTAGGGGATCATAGTTCGATCGGGAGCGCGGCGAATCACTTCGGAATCGACGATTTCCTCGGCGCTGATGATGAGACGCTTACACGCTCGCGACATCTCGAAGGCGAAACCGGATATGCCTTCGATCTGGGCGTTTCCGTACCTGTCGGCGCGGTGGACGTGGATCAACCCCACGTCCAGGATCAACGCCGGGATCAGGCAGACTTTTACGCCGGTGAAGGGACATTCGACGACCTTGGCAGCGCTGTACTTGAGGGTATCGGTGCCTAGCATGGCGCGCGCTGGGATGAAGGGCACGCCCATCGAGGCGGCCTTGAAGCGCCAGGTGATACCGCCATTGGACCACTCGACGACTTTTTCGACCTGACCGCTTTCCACGGCGCGCCGGAGAGCGCTGGAGACGCCAAATACCTCCAGGCCGATGTAGGTGATATCGAGGGTTTTCACCAGCCCGGCGCCCAGCCAGAGATCCAACTCCGTCACACCCTGGCCGGCGACGCGAAGATCTTGCTTGCCCTGGCGCACGACCTCTCGCACCAACGTCATCGGGCAGCGAACCGTGCCATAGAGTTCGGTGCCGATGTAACAACCGTCGTAAACGAAGCGAGCGACCGCCTCCTCTTCTGTCATGACCTTGTCGAGCAGCGCCCGAGACTTCTTCTCACGGTTCCATTGACGGAACGCGTCTAAATCGGGGGGGTGGATCAACTCACCGATTCCTGATTCGATAATGTGCACGGAATGCCTCCTTCTCTTGACTACAGATCAATATGGGCTAAGAGTATGCTTCGATGCGCATCAGAAAACAGCGCGTTGTGATGATCACGGGTATCTGCTCAGGTCAGTCCCTTGCTGCGATGGAGAGTGGGGCCCCCGCCCATCCGCTGCAAACGGGCGGTAGGTTGAGCCGTTACGATCACGGTAGATTATCCAGAATTGTCTGCACGTTGGGCCGGTCTCCGGCCGATTGTCCGATGTGATGCCATACGATTTGGCCGTCGGTGTCGATGATGAAAACTGAGGGAGCGGCAATTCGATCGTCTAGCAAATTGTACACCCCAAAGGCTGAAGAGACCTGATGGTCAGGATCGGCTAACACCGTATACGTGGCCTGAGTTGCCTGTTTAACGCTTTGCACCGCTGATAGAGAGGCGACGGCCAGGGCGACAACTTCGATATCTCTTGCCTTGAACGCCTGGTAATTTTGTTGCAACTGCACGAGTTGCGTGCGGTCGGGCCCTCAGCCACATCTTTGGAAAAAGACGAGCACTACCGGCCCCTGCGCCAGTTGCTCTGTGAGGATGAAAACGTCTCCACCTGCGCGTTGGAGATTGAAATCGGGAGCTGTTTCTGGCACAGCGGCGACCAGCGCCGGTGTGGGGGTTGAGGGCAGGGGGGTAGCTTCCGACGTCGGCGTGGCGAGGGGGGATGCGATGATGGCCGTTGCCGCCGCCGGAGTCTCCAGGGACGGGGAGAGGGATGAAGGCTCGATCGCTGGATTTGCCAGTTCAGGCAGCGTCAGGTGTTCCTGGTGAATGACGGTCTCCGCCTGCTCGCGTTTCTCTTCCAACCACGCCTGTACATCTTCTCCCTGCTCTTCCAGGGTCTCCATACTGGCTTGGACGGTGATCTGGCGCTGGATGCTCTGCTCGAATATCTGACGGGTAAGACCTACGGCTTTCAACGCATCGTCCAGATCCTCATCGCCAATGCCCCATGCGTCCTGGAAATTTTTGATCATATCATTGACCTGTTCCGACGTCGGTGTTTGGGTTGGCGGGGCAGCGGAGAGAATGATCGCCTGGTTGATCAGCCGTTGCAACGTGTCATCTGGGGGTGGAGCGGCTTGTCCGGCTATCATGCTCAATACCTGGTCGAGGAGAACGGCCTGTCGCCAGGCGGATTGTTGGATAGGCTTTCCATTGACGCTGGCGACGACGGGGTCGGCAGTCGGCTCGGGCGTTGGGTGGGAGAGCGACGCAGCTGGCGGACCAGCGCCTTGATCGAGGAATGTGAGCAAAAGGACGAACCCGACGATGACGATGACGCCGACACCCAAAATTGTCCAGGCCTGGGAAGGAATTTGTCGTTTCATTTTTTGCGGCTGACCTTTTGGAATCCTTACCTGGCAGAAGCCGCTTCACTTCCGGACAGAAGCAAGAAAGGATACCGATGCAAGTTTTTTCTGACGTGAACGTGTAAGAATTGTATGACTCTACTGAAAAAAGGTCATCTCACCACAGAGCCACCGAGAACACGGAGAAAAATTGAG
>DSAR01000492.1 GCA_011046405.1 Chloroflexota bacterium
GGTGAGCATCAGCACGCCAATCACAACCAACACGGCGCCGATAGTTTGATCGAAGCCTAACCGCTCGTTGAGCAAGACATAGGCGTAGACGGCCACGATGGGAATTTCGGCCATCGCCAGGATGCTGGCGACGCTGGCGGGCAAACGCCCCAGCGCGAAGGTATAGAGCGAAAATGGCAGGATCGTCGCAACAACGATCAGGCCCACAAACGCGCCCCACGTCTTCGGCGGCACAGGCCAGGGTTGGGGCGTAAAAAATTGCAGGGGCAACAGAATCAGTGCCCCAAACCCGAAGGCATACGTCAGCGTCGTCAGAGGGCTGTAGCGCTGGCGAACCTTTTTGCCAAACAGGTTCCAGGCGGCGTAGGTGATGGGAATCCCCAGCCCGATCAACATCCCCACCAGCGAGAGGTCTGTTTGCTGCAAGACGTCCAGCCCGGAGACCAGGACCGTGCCCACGAAAGTCAAAACGATAGCCGCGATCTTCTTCCACGTCAGCGACTCGCGCCAGATCAGCCAGGCGGCCACGGCGACGATGGCGGGCATGGCCGCCTGCTGGACTGTCGCCACGGCGGCGCCGTTGACCATCACCCCCAGGTTCCAGAAGACGTGGAAGATGCCCAGGCTGCCCCCGAAGGCCGCCAACCAGCCCAGGTCGCGGCTTCGCACTCGCAGCCAGGTGGGCCGCAGCAGGCGCAAGCCCACGAAGAGCACGACGAAGGTCGTCAGGTCGCGCCAGAAGGCCAATGCCAGGGCCGAGACGTCCATACTCTGGGTCACGAGCTTGACGAACACACCCGACAACCCCCAGCAGGCGGTCGCCGCCAGGACGCCCAGGACGCCGACGACGCTCGCACCGTCGGGTACACTGGCCGTGCTCTTTGTCGTCGCCGGGCTAGACATATCCCGGCCGACCCGACAAGGCCATCGCTTCCACGTAGCGCTGGATGAACCCCGGATCGAGGTCCAGGTCGATCTGCTCGGCCTGGGCCGCGATTTGCTCGCCGCGGGCAAAAGCCTCGTCGTCCAGGAACAAGGCCGCGCCGAAACCGGCGCCATTGGCCGAGGTCTCGACGACGTCAACGCTCACCGGCGGGACCATTCCCAGGCCGATGACCGCCTCGACGTTCAACTGACTCCCGAAGGATCCGGTGAGAATCAAGCGCTGCAGATCGGCAGGCCGCAGATCTAGCCGTTCCAGCAGGGTCTCGGTCGCGGCGAGGATGGCGCCCTTGGCCTTTTGGAGTTCGCGCACGTCGTGCTGCGTCAGGTAAAGCGGCTCATCTTCAGATTCGTCAAACGGACCATCGTTCAAGAGGATACGGCGCACGCCTCGCTCGTCCTGGTCGATCCGGTGGCCGAATGTGGTGTGGACGTCGACCATCCGTCCGCCAGCGTCAATGACGCCCACGCGCCGGAGTTGGCAGATCAGGTCCAGCAATCCAGAACCGGTCAGGCCAACGGGTGGCGCGTCGGCGATGGTCTCGAACACGAAATCGCCCGTCTCGGGCCGGGCGGTCACACCGACAATGGCCCCATCGACTGCCCGGCTGCCGCAGGAGATGTTCACGCCCTCGAAGGCGGGGCCGGCGGCGGTGGAAGCGACCAGGATACGGCCCTTCCCATCGGTCACCATCACCTCGCCATTTGTGCCCAGATCTATGGCGGCTATCGGTTCCGTCGCCCGGTCGAAGCCATAGTAAGCCAGGCAGGCCAGCGCATCGGAACCGACGAATCCACCGATCAAGGGCGGCAGCATAGTCTCGACGCCGGGCGGGAAGACGTCGCCGAACAACCCTACGCGCCGCACCGCCTCTTTCTTGTACGGCTGGAAGGGCAACTTGGACAGCGACGCGACCGGGTAGCGTAACAACAGATGATGCATCGCACAATTGCCGACGATGGTCGCCTTGCGGATCCGCTCCCTGACCCGTCGCGAGAGTTTGAGGGCATCGATGGCCTGGACGATGGAGGCCAAGGCCAACACCGAGACGCGCTCGGCTACATCGTCCCCCTGCTGAGCCGCCGCCAATCGCGAGATCACGTCGGCCCCGAAGGCGGTCTGCTGGTTGAGGGCCGCCGCGCCGGCGCAGACAAGCCCCTCGTCCAGCGTAGTCACGAAGGCGGCCACTGTGGTGCTCCCCAGGTCGATTGCCAGCCCCAGGGGAACGCCGTCTCGCTTGTATTCGTCGGAGATGCGGAAGATCTTGTTGGAGTAGACGAGGATAGGGGCCAACGTGACCGACACGTCCCCCTGAACCAGGGCGCGGCAGGCTAGACGATAGCCGGTCGCCTGCTCCGCCGAGGTCAGTCCCTCCTGCTCTCGCTCGTCGAGAGGGCCGAGGTCGCCCTGGGCCAGGACCTTGCATTTGAAGCAGGTTCCTTTCCCGGCGCAGGGCTGCTCGAGGGGCAGGCCGGTGGCGATGATGGCCTCACCCAGCGACGTCGACAGATCGACTACAATCTTTCGCACGTCCTCGCCGTAACTTACAGTGATTACAGGTATGACGAACCTCCTCGTTTCATCTACGATCTCGTCCGCGACCATCAACCGGCCTTGATCTTGCGCGGATTGCACGGATTTTTCCATGGCCTGCTTGATGGTCTCAATCTGTGTGAATCCGTGGGAATCTGAGTCCAATGGGCCAGCGCCGATGGCGCGTCGCTCAGGATGCCCCTTCGTTCTGTTCCGCTAGCACGATCTTTACCTTGTCGTAAAACTCCTGCACGTGATCGCGCATGATGCGCTCCGCCCGGTCGGCGTCGTTGGCCTGGATCGCCTCAATCAGACCCAGGTGCTTCTCGACGGCCGAGGGGAGAAAGGCCAAATGGGGCAGCGCCAGGTACCACAATCGTTGGGAGAGCCCGAACAGGCGCTCCAACGTCTGAGATAGATACCTGTTGCGCGCGGCCCGGGCGACCGTCTGGTGGAACTTATGATCCAGGTCGAAAAAACGGCGGCTGATCTCGTCCCGCTCCGTCTGGTCTGTGCTCGCCGCTCCCTCGGCAGAGACGGCGGCCTGTTCCCGGCGCAGCGCTTCCAGCACGACCAGATCGTCGGCGCTGGCTCGCTCGGCCGCCAGGCGCGCGCACAGTGCTTCCAAAGAGAGCCGCATCTCGCTGATCTGTTCCAGGTCGTCGACGCTCACGCCAGACACGTAGAGACCGTGGCGGGGCGTGAGCTCCACCAGATTGTCGTGGGCCAACAGGCGGAGCGCCTCGCGCACGGGTGCCACGCCCATCTCGAAGGCTTCGGCCAACGCCTGTTCATTGATCGGCGCTCCCGGTGGGAGTTCCAGGGTCGTGATCTGCTCCCAAATTCGCTCGTAGGCGCGCTGGGTATCGACTCGTACCAGTTCCATCAATTACCTCCGTCGTACACGGGTTTTGGGTTATTTGGTCAGGCGGGGGTTTCCCATGGCTTTGGCCCGGATGCGGTAGGTGTCCAATCCCTCGGTGATTTGTTCCACGGTCACCTGGGGGTTTTCTGCACCTGAGCGCAAGGCGGCGCCCAACGCCCGTTCCTCCGCCTGATCGCGGGCGTACGTCAATGCCTGATCCAATTCTTCCTCTTCAAATGCTTGCCGCTCTACCCCGACGTCGCCGTGATCGGAGATCTGCACGTAATAGCCCCAAACCTCCAGCCCAGAACCGGACAGCTTGGGGTAGACCAGCACCTCTTCGGTCACCATCACCACACCGGCGACGGCGCCCAGGGCGTTGGCGACCTGGTGATGTTCGGGCAGGATCAGGTCGGTGTGGAGCGCATCGGCAACCTCCTTTAGGAACTGTCCCGCCGGCGCGCCAATGCCGATGATGGGCTGGCGCAAGCGGAAGCGGGTCTCCAGGTGCGGGTGGGTATCGTAGAGGCTATTGTAGAAAAACCACCGCCCGATGTCATCGTCCTCCGCCGCCCCGGCTCGCTCGTCGGGCGGGTGCAAGCGCTTGCCGCTGAGGAACGTGATCACCGTGTGGACCAGCATCTCGGTTGCCTGCCGCCACACCTGCCGGCGGACCTCGTCAGGTTCCTTCAGTTGATAGTGGGCGAATATCTCCAGGGCCAATTTCGCAGCGTCGGCATCCCACAGGTCGTAACTCCCCTCAATATGCATCAAGTCGGTGGGGGTCAACCCGGCCTTGCCGATGATCTCCTGGCGCAACAGTTCACCGGCGCTGATCTGCGCGGCGTGCAACACCCCCAGGTGTTCAATGATCTCCGAGAGCGGCCGGGGGTCATCGCGTAGAAAATTGACCAGCGCCTTTTCCTGCGCCGTCTTCAACAGGCCTTCATGTTGAGGCTCGCGCAGCAAGAACCAGTATTCCAGGTAATCGGGCGTCACCTGCCCCCAGGCCCGTCGAGAGAGCGCCCGCAACCGACTGGTGACCCCGGGATATTGATGGGCCAGGTAAGCTAACGGCGTCACCCGTTCGGGGCCGAGGGCCATCAGCTTGTCGCGGCCAAGCGCGATGTGGCTGTCGCCCCCCAACCCGATAGAATGCAGATCGGCCGCGCGGACGGCGGTCTTATACCCGCCGACAGTGGCGCCTTCCTCGCTGATCGTCACCTGGGCGTCCTCGATGAGCGCCAGATCGGCGGTAGTGCCGCCGACGTCGATGATCAGCGCGTCGTCCAGACCAGAGAGAAAGCGCCCGCCAATGGCGCTGGCGGCCGGCCCGGAGTGGATGGTCTCCACCGGCGTGCGGGCGGCGAACTCGTCGCTCATCAGTGTGCCATCCCCCCGCACGACCATCAAGGGGGCATCGATCCGCCGCTTTTCCATCACCCGCCGCACGGCGATGATGAAATCCTGCAACACCGCCAGCAATGAGGCGTTCAAGGCGGCCGTCGTGGCCCGTTCCACCGATCCCAGCTTGGTCGAGAGATGGTGTCCCAACACGATGGGCAGATCGCAGACGCTGGACACCGCCTTGTAGGCCCGGTTCTCGTGCTCCGGATTGAGCGGGCTGAAGTAGCTGGATATGGCGATGGCTTCTACCTCGCCCTTAGCTCCCCCGCCCGTGATCTCACTGACCTTGTCCAGGATGGCGGGCAGATCCAGCGCTTCCTTCTCCCGGCCATATAGATCGTGCCCCCCCGCGAAATAGTAGTAGTTGGGCGTGGAGAAACGAGCCTCCATCTTGAAGGAGGTGATCAGGTCGGGGTCGTAGCCGATCAGAAACAGGGCCACCCGCTTGCCTGTCGGATGTCTGCTATCCGCCGGATGTCTGCTATCCGCCGGATGTCTGCTATCCGCCGGATGTCTGCTATCCGCCCCTTCGGCGATAGCGTTGGTCGCCAGCGTCGTCGAGACAGAGACCATTCGAATCTCTGAGGGATCCTCGATGTGAATGCCCTCGATGACGCGCTCGATCCCGATGGCAAAGTCCCGCTTGGTGGTCAGGCTCTTGTGCGTCGCCAGCACATGCCGCGAGTGATATTCCAGCAGCACGCCGTCGGTATAGGTGCCGCCGGTGTCGATGCCCAGGACCAGGCTGCGCGGAGGATTGTCGTCTTTGCTCAAAGCAGTACCTCGGTGGGGTAAGAAGTATGGAGTAGGAAGTAGGAAGTATGGAGTAGAGGGAGTAGGGGCGCTCCCCTTAATCCTTAATCCTTACTCCCTACTCCTTACTCCCTACTCCATTGTCTCTAACCAAACATGTCGACGTCTAACTCTTCGTCCTTGTGGCGCTCGTCGGCCAACTCGCAGATGTGGCGCAGTTCCTTGACCATCGCCTCGTCCATCAACGGCTCGGTCTCTGCTTCTAGGATCTCCAGCACCCGCTCGTGGACCCGGTCGCGGTAGGATTTGCTTCCGGCTGCTTCCCAGTTCTGCCAGTTCAAGCGATCGGTGATCTTGGGACGCCAGATCTCGGTCTTGAAACGCTCGTAGGTGTGATCGTGATCCAGGAAGTGACCGCCAGGGCCGACCTCGTCCATCACGTCCAGCGCTTTGGTCTCGTCGTTGACGGGGATGCCGCGCAGGATGCACTTGACCCGGTCGATGATCTCGTCGGTGGCGACCATCATCTCCATCGCGCTGGTCAACCCCTGTTCCAGGTAACCGACGTCGTGGATCATGTTGCCGCCGATGAGGGCCGCGGTAGTGGTGTTGATGGTGGCCTCTAACGCCGCCTGTTCGTCGAACATCTTGGCGTCGGAGCAGCCACAGGTCTCGTACTCGGGCACGCCCAGCCACTTGGTGATCTGGGTGTAGGCGGCGCTCAACAACGCCATCTCAGGCGAGCCGTAGCAATAGACGGTGGTCCGCATGTCCATATTCGACATCAGACCGCCGATGATGAGCGATGTGCCCGGCCTGCGCAACTGGCTGAGCACGATGCCGAACAGGCTCTCGGTGAGGGCCTGGACCATCGTGCCGGCCAACGTGCACGGGGACGTGGCGCCCGCCAACGGGCAGGGGGTGTAGACGAAGGGTATCTCGTGATCCGAGGCGAAGAGCAGCTTCTGAATCACCTCGGTGGAGTGGCTCAGGGGGGAGACCGGCTCGATGTACAGCGAGAAGATCGGACCCTTGCGCCATTCTTCCTTGCCCCCGACGCGAATGAGGGCCATCTCGTACTGATCTTTCAGGCCATCCAGGTCGACGGCGGTGATGTTGATCGGTTTGGTGGTCTCTTCGAGCATAGCCAGGTACTGCCAGCGATCGTAAGTGCCCACCGACACGTCCTGGACGATACCCAGCGACATATGGAAGTCGATGTTGGGCATCGCCTGGGCGATCTTGGCGAAGTTCTTGACGTCCTCGTACGTGGCCCGGCGTCGCTTGCCGGTGTAGGGGTCGATGGTGAAGGGGGTATCGGAACCGGCGCCGAAGTAGATCTGGTTCTTGAACAGCTCCATCTTGTGCTTGCGGTCGGGGCCGATCACCACCACCTTACGGGGCAGCGTCGAAAGCGCCTTATCGACCATCCAGGGCGGCATTTTGACCAGGGCGCTCTTCTCATCCCGATCCTCCACGATAGCGCCGCCGGAGTGTGCCAGGTCGATGCCCTCCTCGTCGTAGACCCGCACGCCCGTCTCGTACAGCACCGTCAAAGCTGAGAAGTATATCGCCTCGATCTCCTCTTCGGTGAGCACCTCGAACGTGGGCGTGGCGTTTACCATATAATTCGTTTTTCTAACTTGCATGATTTGCTCTCCTTATCCACTACGCAACGCCAACGAGTTGCTTGGCCAGATCAGCGCCCGACGGCGCGTTGGAGCCATAACCATCCGCCCCAATCCGCTCGGCGAACTCAGCATCCACCGGCGCGCCACCGACGATGACCTTGACCTGATCGCGCAGGCCGGCCTCTTGGATTGCCTTGATGGTGTGGCCCATCGCGCGCATCGTGGTCGTCAACATAGCCGACATACCGACGACGTCGGGCTGGTGCTCCTTGATGGCCTCGATGAATTTCTCCGGTTCGGCGTCGAAACCGATGTCGATGACCTCGAAACCGGCGCCTTCGCACATCATCCCGACCAGGTTCTTGCCGATATCGTGCAAGTCGCCCTGCACCGTGCCCAGCATAATCTTGCCGACCAGTTTCGCGCCGCTGGCGACCAATGCCGGGCGTAAGATCTTCATCCCGGCGGACATCGCGTCGGCCGACATCAACACCTCCGGCACGAACATATCGCCGCGCTTGAAGCGCACGCCAACCTCGTTCATTCCCACGACCAACCCACTGTCCAGGATTTCCTTCGCCCCCAGATCTTTGCCCAGGGCTTTCTCCACCAACTCGGCGGCCTTCTCGGCATCCCCTTCCAATATGGCGGTCGACATTCTTTCATAGAGCCTACTCATAGTTCCTCCTCCTGTTAAGGGAAGTGTTTACTCTTATTTTCATCTTAAAGCATATGTCATGGTCGATTGTCCAACGGATTTGTAAAGCGTCATTCGTAGAACGCAAAGTCGTCGTACACGAGACCACGCTCTTACGTTTTATGCAATACGACTCAGTCAAGCATCGGTACAATCTGACAGTTATATCA
>DSAR01000576.1 GCA_011046405.1 Chloroflexota bacterium
CCCCTACTATGCTGGTTCCAGGAGGCGGCGGGGTAGTCGTCCTCCAGCAGGTGCAGGGCGACCAGGTCCGCGCCCAGGCCGGTGAGGTCGCGGAAGAGGCCGACGTCTGAGGTGAGGGGTAGGCGCGGGAAGTCGATCTTGAGGAACTCGGCGTAGCGCTCGCGGTAGGTGGGGGAGTGGAAGACGGCGTAGGTGTAGTGGAGCACGTCCTCCGGGCCGAAGGTCTGGGATAGATCGCCGCGCCCATCGGGGATGAAGCGCAGGCCCAGGCGGTCGCTTAAATCGGTGATGAATTCGGGGGCCAGGTTGGGGCTGCGTCCGCCGGGGGCGTCGGTGGGTTCTTGAGTATCGAAGAGGGTGGCGTTTTTCGTGTCGGGGTAGAGGTACAAGGGGAAAGCAAAACAGTTATCTAAGCTACTAACATACTCTTTCGCTATCGGGTATCTGGCAATAAACACATGTATCCAAGGTGATTCTCGAATCGCTCTAAAAGTGACCAATGTAAAATTAGATTTACTAATTTGGTGTTGACAGACTTCCTCTCGATTGCGTGCTAATATATCAGAAGAATAAATAACCCATCTGTCGTCAAAAGGTCTATAGCTAATTGGGATTACACAATCTGAAGTTTTACTGCTACGTGCCCAAGTGCGAGCTTGTGCTAGTGAAAACGAAGAAGAGTCTTTTAAAGAGAACATCTCACGGATCACAGAATCATCGAGTTCACTACTCAGGATTTTGATTCTTTCGTATAGTTCCTCTTCCGAAAAATCTGTAGCGAAAGCATCACGTCCAGTTGTAATTCCCATACTGTTGACTGGCAAAATATCAGAGGTTTTCTGACCCTTAAGATATTCAGCTCTAGCCGTTACATCTCGTGGTACGAACAAATAGAAAGGAGCAATTGGATGTAAATGAGTCCACACTGTATCGTTTACACTGGTTTCCAACAAATCGGCGTATTTCTGCCCCCGCAACCCCCAAAGGTCAGCATGGTAAATTTCCGAAGAATCTTTTGTCGCTAGCTTTATCGCTAGTAAAATCGCCACGCCCGGTTGAATGTCAAACACGTTCTCGTCCAGAGTGCCATCGGGAGAAGTCTCTTTCTTTATAAGACTGCCATGTAAATCAAGCACATAGATGACGTCAAAGTCCGCCATCAGGCTCTGGCGCATCCCCCGGAAGGTGGGGTTATCCAGGTAACCGTGGTTGGTGATGAAGGCCAGGATGCCCGCGCCGGTCTGGTTGACGCGCCATTGCCCGAAGCGGATGAACTTGACGTAATCGTCGTTCAGCCACTTGGGGTTGCGCTCGTTCAGGCCGTGGCCGTCGACCGCGAAATAGTTCTCCACGTCCCGCCCCTGGTCGTCGCTGCCGCGCAACAAGCCCGCGATCCACGCGCTCTCGTTGGCCGAGTGCCCGGCGTAGGGCGGATTGCCGACCACCACCGTGATGGGCACTTGCCGCTTCACCCGCGCGGCGGCGTTCGACTCTTTCGACAGGAACCCCGCCAGCGCCAGCGTCTCGTGGGCCTGCACCGGCTCCTCCAGCGTGTTGGTCAGGAAAACGCGCAGCCGCTCGTCGCTGGCAAAGTCGTAGCCGGTCTGGCGCAGCTTTAGCCCCAGCTTCATATGCGCCACGGCGTAGGGCGCCATCATCAGCTCGAAACCGTTCAACCGCGGCAGCAGGTGCTCCGCCACGTATCCGTTCCAATCCGCGCCGGGCTTCGTCTTGACCGTCTCCTCGATCTGGTCGATGACGTGGGCCAGGAAGGTGCCGGTGCCGGTGGCGATGTCGAGGAGCTGCACCAGCGGTTCGCCGGTCTCCGGATCGACGCTCGTGTCGGCCAGTCCGTCCGCCAGACCGAATTCCTCCCGCAGTAGGTAGTCCACCGAGCGCACGATGTAGGAGACGACCGGGTCGGGGGTGTAGAAGACGCCCCGCTGGACCCGCTGTTCCTTGTCGTACTCGTTCAGGAAGAGCTCGTAGAAGTGGACCACCGGGTCCTCCCGGCCGCCGCCGGTCTGCCGCCCAAAGTCGCGCAGGATCGCCTCGACGTCGGTCTGGCGCAGCAGCTCGACCAGTTGGCCCACGCCCAGCTCCTCCAGGTCGACCGCGCCCTCGCTCGTCAGCTCGGCCAACAAGTCCCTCAGGAAGGGGTTGGTGTTGGGGATCAGGTCGACCACCCGGTCGAAGCTCAGGTCCTGCGTCTGGGTCGCGGCGGAGAAGAGGCCGTAGGCCACCGTCTGGGCCACCATATCGGCGAAGGTCTCGGGGGTCAGGTCGTGGAGCAGCGCCTCCTTGAAGCTGGCGTAGAGCGCGTGCAAGGGACCTTCGTCGCTCTCCACTGCGTAGACCTCGCCGACCATCGCGCGCACCGTGGCCGCGTGGCGGGCCATCTCGCGCGCCAGGTTCTGCGAGGTGCGCACGGTGTACCGGTGCTCGACGGTGAACGCATCCCGCCACTGCCTGCGCCAGGCATCAACGTTCGCCTCGTCGTCCGGCCAGCGCAGCGCCTCCAGGTTGAGGTTCTTGATGTAGAACAGGTGCGTCTCGCGCGCGTCCCACGAGAAGGTGCGCAGTTCGGGATCGCCGTTTTCGCGTCGGCGGAAGTGGGCGAAGGAGATGCTGCGGTAGCCCGGCTCGCCCTGGGCGGAGATGAAGAGCAGGTCCGACATGCGCCAGACGGGCCGGTCGGGGTCGCTCTGGCGGCTTTTGGGTACCAGGGAGCGCAGGATGCGCCGCAGCACGACCACAGGCAGCCGTTTGCTCTCGAACTGGACGTAGAAGACGCCCCAGGGCTGCGTTTCGACCAGCGGGCGGATTTGCTTGATCGTCTCAATCTTGACCGCGTGCTGGGGCGCGATGCCCAGTTCGGCCGGGTCGTAATCGAAGGTGATCTCGTCGGCGTCCTCGACCTCGATCGGCCAGTCCAGCTCGTCGCGCAGGTAGGCGACCAGGTCCTCGAAGTGGGTTAGGCGGCGAAGGCGTTCGATATCCTCGTTCTTCATATAGCGCCTGCTCCTTTGCTCTACTGCTTTCTTTCTTTTCGAATTAGATAGCTGCTGGACTGTTCATCAAAGTCGGGATATTGAGGGAGATCATGCGCGGCGGACGCGGATGCCACGGGGCGACGCCACGGCTATGGCGCCCTCCAGAGACGCCAGATCGTAGTGATAAAGCGTTTGCTCTAGCAGGTCAATGATGGGACGAACGCCATCTTCATCTGGGCGTAGGAGCAGCACGCCAGCGTGAGTACCCGGCGGGTAATGGCGAATATCGGCAAAGCCTTTATCCGCTGTTACCAGAAAACGCTGCTCAATTTGGACGACTTCCCACAAATCAGGGTCTTTCCATCCCCCCATCCCCTGGTCTGTGACACTCACGACGTCATAGCCGTACTCGCGTAGCTTTACGGTCGCCATACGCGGCAGGTCTTCGTCGACTTTAATACGCATCGTATATCTCACGCTGGCAAGGGGAGTAACAGATTCTGCTGAACAGCGTCCGCTGCATAGGCCAGCGCAGCATAGATATCTTGCAGCGTCAGTTGCGGATAGGCGTCGCGAATCTCTTCAGGCGTCATACCATCCGCCAGGCTGCCGATAATGATAGAAACCGGGATACGTGTGTTCTTGATACACGGGTCGCCGTGATGGATATCCGGCGCAATGACGATATGGTTTTGCCACAGGGTGCGTGCCATGCGCTTAACCTCCTCTCAACACTTGTTCACCAACACCATCGCACGTTCAATTATACGCCATTCCAATCACCGCCGCCACTTTACCAAGGAGGTGCTTGAATTTTCTTTCACCACGGAGACACGGAGTGCACAGAGTTTTGTGCTTTTCTCCGCGTTCTCTGTGTCTCTGTGGTTAGATTTTCTTTTACCACAGCGATACCGAGTTTTCTCTCTCCGTGTTCTCTGTGCCTCTGTGGTTAAACCAACTCCATCCAGGCCAGCAGCGTGCTCTTCACGCCGATCGGCGCCTGGACCTTCTTCAGATACGTATTCTTAATGTGGTCATCCAACTCGCGCCGGATCTCCGTCAGATCCTTCTTCGGCGTCGCCGTCTGGCGCTGGGTATCAGGCGTGCACTCGATCAAGGGGAAGATGCGCGTCGCGTCGTCCTGAATCTGCTCCGTCTCCAGATCGTAGAGATACCAGCGCGTGAAACCGGCCTCGTCGGTCCACGCCTCCGTCTTGGCATCCTTGGCCGGCAGCCGGTAGCAGAAGAAGACCGCCCGCGCGTCGGGCGACACCTTCGCCGGGTGGGCCTTGCCGCTGAAGAGCCGCAGGGGCATCGTCGACGCCTGCTCGACCACTTCGGGATGGTCTTGGAGCAACTGCTGGTAGGTCAGGTGCATCTCCTCGGTCGACGTCGTCGTCCCCTCGTAGGCCTGGTTGAACTCCTTCAACGCCTCGTAATCGTCCTCCGGAGTCAGCAGCTTGCGCCCCTCGATGCCGAACGTCTTGGAGATGCGCAGCGTCTTGTGCGTCACCCGCTGGTAGAGGCTGAGGATGCGGTTCAGCTCGTCCGGCGGCAAAAAGTTCCACAGCCAGACCGTGCCGCGCACCTCGGCCAGCTCGGGATGGTCCGCGATCATCCGCGCCTCCACCTCGGGGTCGAGGCGCCGGTCGACGCGGCCAATGCGCTGCATCATCCGCACCGGGTTCCAGTGCAGGTCGTAGTTGATGATACACGTCGCGTCCTGCAGGTTGAGGCCCTCGGAGAGGACGTCGGTGGAGATGAGGACGCGCGTCTCTTGAAAGCCCTGTTCCGCCAGCTCGGCGCTGCTGGACTCGTTGTAGTAGGGCGAAAAGGCGCGGATGATGTCGCTCCGGTCCCGCCCGGTGAGGCTGTCGACCTCGTCTAGCGGCCCGATGCCAGCGGCTCCGAGATAGCGATAGAGATAACGCGCCGTGTCCACGTATTCAGTGAAGATCAGCACCTTGTGATCCCGCAAGACCGGATCCGTCTTGAGCAGATAGATCAGCGTCTGCAGCTTGTCGTCTCGGGTCGGGCTGAAGGCCTTCAACTCGTTCAGGAGTTGGGCCAACTGGTTCATATCGAGCATCGTCTCCATCACCATCGACGTGACGTCGTATTCCCGATCGTCCAGTTTCTCGATCTTCTTCTTGAACTCCTCGGGGACGATGTCCTCATCCAAATCCTCTTCTTTAGCCTTCATAGGACGGCGGGTCTGTAGGTGCTCCTTGATGCGCGCCATCAAGTCGGCGTTTTGGGCCTCCCACCGCGCGGCGTACTTGGGGCCGTGCAGTCGCACGAAGTAGATCAGCTTGAGCAGCAGGTCCTCGCACGTGGCCTCGAAGGCCACCGCCGAGCTTTCGAATCGCTTGAGCAGCAGGGTGCGAATCAGGCCGACGACCTGCTTCTGCCGTCCCTCGACCATCGGGTCGATGGCAGCGTCGTCGCCGCGATAGTAGGACAGCGGGTAGTAGATCGGTAGCGATACCAGCATGCGCTCGCTATCGAACGCATCCTCCAGGGTGCTCAGGAGATCGCCATACGTCTCGACCAGGGAGTACTTGGCGACCTGGGGATCCTCTCGCTTGGGGAACGCCACCCGTTGCCCGCCGTGCTGTTTCAGGCTCTGCTTGACGTAGGAGCGGCTGCGCTGCACGACCAGCGCCTGGAAGAGATCGTCCTTCGCGAGGATCTCCTCCGCGGCTTGGGCGTCGATGTCGACGTGACCGTCGCCGCCATCGAGCAGCGCGTCAATGGCGCCCTCCATGCGGCGGAAGTGACCGCGCAGGGTGTGGATGCCCAGCGGCGCGTCGCTGAAGTAACCGGGTTCCTCACGGGAGAAGAGTTCGATCAAGTGCATCAGATCGTAGAGGCTGTTGTTGATCGGCGTCGCGGTGAGGAGGAAGAGCTGCTTGTCCTTGG
Organism: Chloroflexota bacterium; assembly: GCA_011046405.1. Lineage (GTDB taxonomy): Bacteria > Chloroflexota > Anaerolineae > B4-G1 > B4-G1 > DSAR01. The sequence continues at coordinate 5,916 of DSAR01000576.1, forward strand.
CTATCTCGTACAACTTCTTCCTGCGGTCCGAGGTCGTGTTGCGGAAGTGGTGCGCCTCGTCGATGACGATGGCGTCCACCTCTTCGGCGACCTCCTGCATATATTCTGGATACCGTCCGCCGCGCAGGAGATCGGTGTGGTTGTAGATCACCAGGCTGGTCAGATGCCCTCGGGCCTTTGGCAGAAAGCGCCTCAGCTTCGCCTCCCACACGTCGGTCCGTGCTGCCTTGGGAACAAAGAGGGCGACCTTCTTCTTGTCGAAGAGCAGCCGCTCGATGACCATCAACCCGATGAACGTCTTCCCCAGGCCGACGCCGTCGCACAGCAGGGCGCCGTTGTATCGCCGGGCGATCTGCATCAGTTGGTGGTAGCCCTCGCGCTGGTAGTGGTCCAGTACTGGGTACATCTTCGACTCGCTCTTCTCCCACTCGCTGACCGAGAGCTCGTGCGCCCGGAAGTAGGCCGCCATCGCCCGCACATAGACCTCGAAGGGTGAATACTCCCGTGTGTGGCGCTCGATCGTGCGCAGGATCTCGGGCGTGACATCCTCGGCCTCTTCCCAGTGCCGATCGAACCACTCCTGGAGCTCCTCGACCTCGCGCCGGACCTGGATGTTGAGTTCGATGTTGTCATAGAGGCCGGGGTAGGTAAAGTTGCTCGATCCCACCAGCGCGGCCGAGCCGACGACGTCCAGTTTGGCGTGGGTGATGTAGGCCTTGGCGTGGAATTTCTTCTTTCGGTAGACGCGGGCCAGGATGCGGCCGGCCTGGATCCCCGCGACGATGGCCGGGACGCCGGAGAGAAAGTCGTCCGTCTCCTTGACCGCCTCGAGGCTGTCGTCCAGCCGGGCCGTGATCTGCGCCAGTCCCTCCTGGAAGGCCTTTTTGGTCCGCTTGGAGACCTCGTCGCCCATCAGGAGGCGGACCTGGTCGAGCTTTTGCCACTGGCCGTCGAGGGCGAGGAGGGCGCCGATCTCGAAATAACCGGTGGCGATGTCAAAGGCGCGGGCGATGTCGCACCAGTCGTGGAGGTAGCGCTGGACCTTCCACTGGTCGTCGGCGTTATCTATGATAAAGAGTTCGGCGCCAGATGCTGTTTTCATACGCGGTCCTCATCCGAATTCTTACAAAATGATAACAATTCTCGCCAAAATCGTTATTGTTTTGTCAAAATTCGCCCATTTAGCAAAATGTCCCCCCGCCCGATGATTGGTGGGAGGACATTATTCCTCTGCCTGGATTCAATCCGTCATTTCATGGCCTTCTTTTCGTTGGCTACGATAGCCATTATAGAGGAGAATCGGCGGGCTGTCAAGAAATGACTGCGGACGACGGCCGCTCTAGGCCGCCAGCGCCTCGACCGCCTCTTCCAGGTCTTGCCAGCCCGGACGGGTGTAGATGCGGGTGGTATCCAGGCGGCTGTGACCGAGCAGGTCGGCCGCCTTTTCCAGGCCGACGCCGGCGTTCACCAGGTTCTTGGCAAAGGTGTGGCGCAGCACGTGGGGCGTCAGGCCCTCGCCGCAGCGGGCGACGATCCGCTGCACGGAGCGCGCGCCCAGGCGAGCGCCGCGCCGCCCGGTGAACAGGGCCGGGGAGGCGGACTCGGGGCGGACGGCCAGCCAGGCCGCCAGCGCGGACCGGGCCTCGGCGTTGAGGGGGATAGTCCGCCGCTTGCACCCCTTGCCCAGAACCGTCGCCTGCCCGGAGCGGGGATGCAGTTCGACGTGATCGAGATCGAGGTGGGTCAGCTCGGCCACCCGCAGGCCGGTGTTGAGGAGAAACAGCACCAGCGCGACATCCCGCCGGGTCCAGATCAGCGCCGGGGGAGGGGGACGCCCCTCAAGTTCGGCCAAGCGGGCCTCGAGTTCGGCCCGTTCCAGGGTCAAGTCGAGGGTGCGCCGGAGCGCGACCTGCTGTTGACGGTCGAGCCAGCGGGGCGGGGAGCGCTGCTCGTCCACGAACTGGACCTCGGCGGTCGGGTCGGTGGCGAGTGCGCCGGTAGATTTGGCCCAGGCGGCGTAAGCGCGCAGCCCGGCCAGCCGCCGGTTGACGGTGGCGGGGGCCAGGTCGCGGACCGTGAG
>DSAR01000085.1 GCA_011046405.1 Chloroflexota bacterium
GGCCCGGGCCCTCCCCTGGGGAGAGGTGTATCGAAACCAATCATCCTGCGGGTCGATGACGAACACTTTCAGCAACACAAAAGCCACCAGCACACCTGCCAGCCAACGGAAGGAGTGACAGCACGCACGCTGCTCGATCGCCAGTGAATCTGGCGCAGATGAATGGCCGACGGCGCCGAAGATGAGTGTAGAAAGTCCCAGCATCACCCAGGCGACGCCGGAGATGATCCAGCCCGCCGTGCGCGGCGGCGTATCCTCGAAACGAACGATGACGTCGTGTTCGCCCGCTGGTATCTGGAGCGTGATGAAGCCCTCGGGATGCGCGATTTCAATCGATACCTCCTCTCCGTCTACGTAAGCCCGCCATCCCGGAAAATAGAACGTATAGAGCCGCAAGATAAATGCTTGCGACGTCGAGATAGAAAAGCGGTCGTGCAAGGGCCCCTGGCTGACGATTTCCAATTGTGCATCGTCAGGCAGAACGTCCCGGTTGACTCGGTCGATTGGTCCTGGTTCTCGGTAAGATTGGATCAATGAAGGCATTGGAACCAGTGGCGCACGAGCGGCGTCGACCGGCAAGAAGTCTCCCGTCGACGTCGTCCCCAGGGCCAGGCTGTTTTGTTCCCAGACAATGATGTCGTAGGGTGACGTGCCGCCAAAGTCAGGATTCCACAGCGGCGGGTAAAGGACCGGCAAAGCTGTCACGAGCACCAGGGCGAGTCCAAATGTTGCGATGCCTATGCACCAGCGTCGAGAGGGCACCAGCGCGACGATGCTGGCGGCGCAAACTGCAAGCATCACGTTGGCTACGCCCAGCAACCGCCAGGGAAATTGAAGGTAGGACATTCCCGGTATGCGTTCCCAAATCGCCTGTGAACCCGGCAGCATCAAGAAGATCAATCCGGCTCCGGCGAGCACAAAATACGAGAAGTGGAACGAGGTGTTTCGCGAAACGGGCGAGGCTTGTGAGACGTCTCGCGTTTCGTCATCCCGCCGGCGCAGCCAGAAGCGCAAGATCCCTATGACGCCCAACAGCGCCAACGTCCATTGTGCTACGCCCAGATTGAAGCGATGATGAGGTGCCGTCGCCCGCATATCGAGCACGCGAGAGGGCGCAAACAACTCGGTCCAGGACAAGAAATGTTCCCGAAAATCGAAATGGCCCGGGCCGGTGACCTCCAGTTTGATAGCACTCCGTTCGAACACGAAAGGCAGCCAGAAACACGCGATCACACATGCCGCCAGAGCCAGGGCTAACCAACCCCACCCGGCCCGTTTTCTTTGACCGGACAACGCCAGCCACAGCCAGTAGAAAAGCAACAGAAAAGCAGCGACCAGGCCGATCAAATTGTGGCTAAATACGATTCCCGCCAACGACAGGACACTTCCGGCAAATGCCCAGCGCCCCCCTACCCCACGCATCAAGCGCCCAAAAGCATAAAAGGACAACGGCAGTAGACACAGGGCGAAGTGTTCAGCCAGCGCCCCCCGGGCGTGTGGGTCGATAAAGACGATGTAGGGAGAGAGGACAAAAGAGGCGGCCGCCAGCACCCCACCCTTGGGGCCAAAGAGATCGCTGCCCAGAAGATAGCTCCCCATTGAGGCCAGAACGAGGCCCAGGACAAACACCGCCTTGGCGCCGCCGACGATGTCGAGTCCCGGCAGAACGCCGAAGAGATTGGCGACGTAATAGGTCATCGGGGCATAATAATTGAAAATCGGGTATCCATAACCGAAGTAGAAATCCGGCGCCCACCGGGGATAGAAAACGCCGGCCCGCAGCAGGTGACCTAACTCTGCAGCCCGATAAACGTGTAGCTCCGCGTCAGTCTGGCGTGGCAGCCCGGGACGTGTCAGGAACGGTGCCGCAGCCACGAGCCCCAGGGCCAGAGCCAGGCCGATAAACAGCATTTGACGATTCAAAGATAAAATTCCTCTGAAGGCTAAGAATTAAGATTGAGAATTAAGATTGAGAATTAAGAGCAGCAGTCAGCCGATGACGCATAAGCATAGACACCGACTGACTGCTCTCAACTTTTTCGAAAGGGTATTTAGTTCTGGGCGACGAGATCGGCGATCTGCTCTGGATGTTCTGCTACCTTCACACCGACCGCTTCGAAAGCGGCGATTTTCTCGGCCGCCGTGCCGCTGCCACCCTGGATGATCGCCCCGGCGTGCCCCATCCGCTTGCCCGGGGGCGCCGTGCGCCCGGCGATGAAGGCCGTGACCGGCTTGCTCATGGATTGGTCGATATATGCGGCTGCCCGTTCCTCGTCGCTGCCCCCGATCTCACCAATGAGGACCACCTGCTCCGTCTGGGGATCCGCCTCGAACAATTTCAACGTGTCAATAAACGTCGTGCCGATGATGGGATCTCCACCGATACCGACACAGGTCGTTTGACCGATACCCCGCGCCGTGAGAGCGTAGACCACCTCATACGTCAGCGTTCCGGATCGAGACACGACCCCCACCGGCCCCGGCGTCGCGATGTGACCCGGCATGATGCCCACCTTGGCCTGATCCGGCGAGAGCAAGCCGGGACAGTTGGGCCCCACCATCCGGGTGTCCTGCTGATCCAGGTATGCCCGTACCCGGATCATATCTTGCGTGGGAATCCCCTCGGTGATGCATACCACCAACGGGATGCCTGCCGAAGCCGCCTCGATGACGGCGTCGGCGGCAAAGCGAGCCGGCACGTAGACGATGGAGACGTTAGCCCCGGTCTCGGCGATCGCCTCGACGACGGTATCGAAGACCGGCACCTGTCCATTGCAAGCCTTTTGTCCTCCCTTGCCGGGCGTCACGCCGGCTACGACGTTTGTGCCATATGTCAGCATCTGCTCACTGTGGAATTCTCCCTCGCGGCCTGTGATGCCCTGCACGAGCAATCGTGTATCTTTGTCGACTAGAATTGCCATTGTATCCCCCTATCCCGATAACTCGCCTTTGGCAGCGGCGACCGCTTTCTGGGCTGCCTTGGCTAACGTCGAAGCCGTGATCAAATGATAATCAGATTGATCGAGTATCTCGCGCCCCTCTTCCTCATTCGTGCCAACCAGACGCGTGACCAATGGCACTGTAGGTTTGACCTCTTCGAACGCCGTGAGGATACCTCTCGCCACCTCGTCACAGCGAGTGATGCCGCCAAAGATGTTGAACAATACCGCCTTGACGTTTGGGTCGTCTAAAATCAACCGCAGGGCTGTGGCCACTCGTTCCGCCTTGGCGCCGCCGCCGATGTCGAGGAAATTTGCTGGCTCGCCGCCAAAGTGTTTGATGATGTCCATCGTCGCCATCGCTAATCCGGCCCCGTTGACCATACAACCAATCTCGCCATCGAGTTGCACGTAACTCAGGCCAGCCTCCCGCGCTTCGCGCTCGGTCGAGGTCTCCTCGTCGACGTCGCGCATCTCGGCCAGATCAGGATGGCGGAACAATGCGTTGTCATCGATCAACATCTTGCCATCGACTGCTAGTAGCTCTCCTTCGCCCGTCACTACCAATGGATTGATCTCGGCCAGCGAGGCATCGTAAGCCAGAAATGACTGATAAAGCCCCTGGGCAATACGATCGAAAGCGCGGAATTGATCTATCGCCAGACCGATTCCCTTGGCCAGTTCCAGGGTCTGGAACCCTCGCAGCCCCAAGAACGGATCGATCGTCACCTTTTTGATCGCGTCGGGATTGCTTCGGGCAACTTCCTCAATCTCGACGCCGCCCTCTGAAGAAGCCATCATCACTGCTCGCCGATTGGCGCGGTCGATGACGATACCAAGGTAAATTTCCTTTTTGATGTCGGCGGCCTCGTCCAACAACACCTTGCGCACAGGTAAACCCTTGATCTCGAGTCCTAGAATTTCCCCGGCCAGTTGCTCGGCCTCGGCCGGGTTTTGGGCCAATTTGATACCCCCGGCCTTGCCGCGCCCTCCCACCAGCACCTGGGACTTGACGATAACGGCCCCACCCAGTTCTTCAGCAATGCGGCGCGCCTCCTCGGGTGTTTTCGCTACTTCCCCCTTGGGAATGGGCACGCCGTGCGCGGCAAAGAGCCGCTTAGACTGATATTCGTGTAATTTCACGTACTTGCCTCCTCGTTGTTATAATCACGTGACTCAGAACGCCATAGGTGTGCCGAACGACACAGAAAAAATTATACCATGGCCCTCCTTTTTTTTTAAGTGCGCATTGTAAGACGACGGTAGGTGTCGGAAAACGTCGTCACATCTATCGCCTCGCGGAGCACGTCGTAGACCAAGCGCCCTCGATGCAGGATCATCACCCGCCGCCCTGTCCTCAAGCCCTGGGCTAGATTGTGAGTGGTCAACAAGAGTGTGCATTCGCCGCTTCCATCGCTCGATAGGTCTTGCAGGAGATCAAGCAACATCTGGACAGCGTCTGAATCCAGGCCCGTGTAAGGCTCATCCAGCAGGAGAACCTGTGGCCTGTGCAACAACGCGCGAGCGACCGATAATCGCTGTTGCATCCCGCGAGAGAACGTGCGAACCAGATCGTCCCGGCGCCTTAACAGCTCTACCCGATCCAGGAGTGTCTCGACCCGCTCCTGGATATCGCCCAGGTTGTACATCCTGGCATAAAAGCGGAGATTTTCCTCGGCAGTCAAGTCCTCGTACAAAAGGGGCTTGTGAGAAAGGAACCCAATACACTGCCGAACAGCGTGGTTCTGCTCGGCAATATCTAGCCCTCCAACACGAATCGTACCACCACTGGGGCGAGACAGGGTGGCGAGGATGCGCAAGAGGGTCGTTTTGCCCGCGCCGTTCGGCCCCACCAACGTAACTGACGCGCCTGTCTCTATCGAGAAAGTCACGTCCTGTAGCGCAGTATGGGGGCCGAAAGATTTCGTTAAATTGTGAACTTCAATCATCTGGATCAAGAGCCTGGGGGGAATCTGTCAGACACTCGCGAATTTGCTGTTTCAGTGTATGACGTCTCTCCCGGTAAAGCTGTCGCTCGATTTGACCGGCCTCGAAGTCAGCGTCCAATCGAACGATCTCCTCGACGAGAGGGCGTACAGCCACGGGCATCGGCCCCACGGTGGAGGGACGCCATAACCAGTAAAAGATGCCGCCAGCAATCGCCAAGGCCATCAGGCCAATGCTAATCTCTTGCATAGAACGACGGTCATTGAGCGGAGCGGTCGAGACTGGGATAAGCGCAAAGTCGAACGCATCGCCGATCGAAAAGGGGCCGGCCGTATAGGAAAGCGCCGGCCCCAGCTGTGTTTGAATCAGTCCGGCAGAAGAGACCTGTTCCCCAGTCAGCACAACCCCGTCGGCGACTCCCTCGCCAGTCAGAAATAGGGCGATAGAGACGACCGGCAGCGTGAATGTGCGCGATATTTTCCTCCCCTCTCGATAGGGCAGTACGTAGCTGAGAAAGACCTCGCGGGTCGAGGTGCCCAAAATGACCGGTTGGGTATCCAGGACACTATTGTCTCGGATTAAAAACCGGTTTTCATCATCTTCCTTTTCCCTAACCCGAATGTCCTGGGCGCCCACGGGTAACGTGAATTTCAGCGTGACGCGCCGATCTACGGATGCTTCATCTTGGTCTGCATCAGTTTCGTCCTGGCGAGCGCCGGTGCTGCTTAGCAGATAATGCTCTCCAACGCGCAACTGATCATCCGCCAGGGAGAGAAAAACGTGCATCTGTGTGATCTCGATTGTGTCAAGATCGTAAATCTGAGCCTCATCCTGAGCGTGGGGATTCGATTGCCAGGTCAGCAAAAATAGCGCTGTCACGACAAATACGGCAAAAGCACAGCGTGACAGAAAAAGCGAGATGATCCGCCCGTGGTGATGGCGACTCCGGTGGCGACTCCGGCACAGATCCATTCACTCCCTCCCCGGCAATTGTACACCACATCCAGGGCAAAAGCGATGCTCTGCCGCAACCTCGCGCCCGCAGCGGGGACAAAAGTTGACAGTTTCTGCACCACCCCACCCTTTATCTTTGAAGGGCGCCTGTGGGTTTTTGAGTTGGCGGACCCAGGATTCGATAGGGATGTTGTGGTGGTAGGGGTCTGGGGTTTTTCTTTTAATCACTACACGAAATGGATGGACGAGATACGCGATCACAACCACCGCCACAGCCGCTCCCACCATCAAAGAAGCAATGCCCACTTCTCATTCCTCCTCCAGCATACCGTCTAAAACGACCTGCAAGGCCTCGGCATCCATCGGCCCCACGTGGACGTAGACAATCCGTCCTTCAGCGTCGACGACGAAGGTTTCGGGCACGCCGCTAATGCCATAAGACTCAGCGATCTCGCCCGTTCTATCAAGGCCCACGGGATACCCCACCCCGAAACGGGTCGTCATCGCGCGTACATCATCCAGTTCTCTCTGGACAGCGAGGCCAACAAACGTCACCCCCTGCTCGTGATAGGCCTCCCATACCGCCTGGAAATCGGGTAACTCGTCCTCGCAGGGTGCGCACCAGGTAGCCCAGAAATTGACCACCACGATTTTTCCCCGTAAGTCTGCAAGCGCCAATGGCGATCCATCGAGCTGTTCCAGGGAAAAAGTCGGCGCCTCCAGGCCAGACCGCAAACGGCCCGCCAGACGCGCCTGTGAACGGCCCGCCGCCGCCCCTATTCCCCACAGCATCAAAGCCACCGCGATCAACACCACCCCTCCGACGCCTGCCCCCACGAAGGTTCTCGCTCTTCTCCGTCGAATCTCCAGCGCCGATAGGTGTGCTGGGCGAGCAACCGGCCATAACGCCGCTACCCCGCCGCCCAAAAAGAGCAGAGCACCCACCCAGAGAAAGACGGCCAATGGGTTCACAAAAATTTTCAGGGTCACCATCTCACCTTCGTCACGCCATCCGGCCAATACCAGGTACAGATCTTCTCGTAAATTAACATGCAACGCCGGCGCCGAGACCATCTGATCCCGGTAATTGGCGTACTGATCTACCTGGGGACGTAGTGTCGTGAGGAAGCGTTCTCCCCGCCAGATCGAGAAAGCAGCCTCGCTCGTCAAACGGTCGCCAAGATATACTTGATCGAAACCCTCGTAAGTCAGCGTATAACCCGCCACCCTCGCGGATTCCCCCTGGAAGAAGACAGCCTCGGTCTCGAGAGCGTACATCCGCGTGCCCACGACTCCCAACGCCATCAGGATCACGCCGGTGTGCACCAGGTAACCGCCGTATTTGCGCCGATTGCACACAAATAGGCGCCAGAGCGCGATCCAAAAATCCTCGTCCAAGCGCTGGCTGCGGAGCCAGGCATCCATCACGTATGCCATCGCCGTCGTCGTTCCGGCGAGGCCAATCAGGGCAAATCCCACCCAAGACAGGGGGTTTGTAAATCCAGCCAGCATTGCTCCGGCGAGCACGATCCCGGCCCCAAGCAGGGCCCCAAGCAGGGCCCGACGACGCAAGCGCTGAAGCGTTTGCGCCGCGCGTCCCAGCAATGGACAAACGCCCATCAAGAGCAGCAACAGCCCGAACTGTGGCCCGGTCACCCGATCGAACCAGGCCGGGCTGGCGTCCAATCGTGCCAACACGGGCATCACGCTGCCGATGAAGACCGAGGCGCTAATGGTCAACAAAATGATCAACGTCAGAAGAAACGTTCCACCCCGGGAGAGCAGACGATCCACAGGGCGTGCCAAAGGCTGTGGCGCAAGCAGTATAGAGCGCCGCCGGATCATCAGCACCAATGGTCCGAGCAAGGACAACCCAATGGTTGCCAAGAGATAAGGGCCGAGACTGGAATGGGCGAAGGCGTGAAGCGATTGAATCCACCCACTCCGGGTGACGAAGGTGCCGAAAAGAACCAGGCTAAACGAGAGAACGGCCAGAATCAAATTCCACCCGCGAAATCCCGCTCGCTCTCGTTGCATCACCAGGCCATGCAACAATGCGGTAGCCGTCAACCAGGGCATCAACCCGGCGTTCTCCACCGGATCCCA
>DSAR01000524.1 GCA_011046405.1 Chloroflexota bacterium
CGCTTACGTCTTCGCCCGCTACGCCTTCCCCGGCAAGGCGCTCCTGGAGGCGCTGACGACAGCGCCTTTCGTGCTGCCGACCATCGTCGTGGCCCTGGCCTTCACCGCCATGGTGGGCCCCCGGGGGGTGGCGAACGTCTTCCTGACGTGGGTTTTGGGGCTTGATGACCCGCCCCTGGATCTCCGGCACACGCTGGCGATCATCCTGATGGCCCACGTGTTCTACAACTACGCCCTCGTCCTGCGGATCGTGGGGACCTACTGGGGCAACCTCGACCCCCGGATGGAGGAAGCGGCCCGCATGCTGGGGGCCGGGCGGTGGCGGGCCTTCCGCGAGGTCACGTTGCCGCTCCTGGCCCCCGCGATTGCGGCGGCGGCGCTGCTCGTCTTCATCTTCTGTTTCACCAGCTTTGGCGTGGTCCTGGTGCTGGGTGGACCGCGTTTCGCCACGCTTGAGGTGGCGATCTATCGCCAGACGATCAACTACCTCAATTTGCCGGTGGCGGCCGCGTTATCGCTCATTCAGATCCTGTTCACCTTTGGGCTGATGATGGTCTACACCCGGCTGCAGACGCGGGTATCGCTGCCGGTGGCGATGCGCTCACGGCGGGCGACGCAGCGCCGGCCCCGGCGTTGGCGGGAACGACTAGCGGTCGCGGTGAACGTGGGGCTGATGCTGGCGTTGCTGGTCGCGCCGCTGGCGGCCCTGGTCCAGCGTTCGCTGACCCTGACGGCCGGCGGCGGGGCATCTTTGCTCTTCTATCGTAAGCTCTTCGAAAACCCCCGAGGTTCAGCCTTCTACGTGCCACCGGTGGCGGCGCTGCGCAATTCGGTCTCGTTTGCGCTGGCGACGGTGGCGCTCTCGGTGGCGTTGGGGTTGATGGCGGCGATAGCGTTGGACCATCGTGGCCCGGGGCGAGAGCGAGAGCGGTGGCGGCGCTTCCTCGACCCGATCTTCATGCTGCCGCTGGGAACGTCGGCGGTGACGCTGGGCCTGGGATACATCGTCGCCCTGGACAGACCGCCGCTCAACCTGCGCACCTCGCCGCTCCTGGTGATCTTTGCGCACACGTTGGTCGCATTACCCTTCGTCGTGCGCAGTGTGCTCCCGGCCCTGCGATCCATCCATCCCCGCCTGCGAGAGGCGGCGGCGGTTCTGGGCGCGCCGCCATGGCGCGTGTGGCTCGAGGTCGACTTGCCCATCGTGGCCCGGGCGGTGCTGGTCGGGGCGGTGTTCGCCTTCACCATCTCGATGGGCGAGTTCGGGGCGACGAGCCTGATCGCTCGCCCGGAGCGCCCGACGATGCCCGTCGCCATCTACCGTTTCTTGAGCCAGCCCGGCGCGGCGAATTATGGACAAGCGTTGGCGATGTCGACGCTTCTGATGCTCGTCTGCATCGTCGCTTTCCTGTTGATCGAGCGTTTCCGGGTGGGTGACGTGGGAGAGTTTTAGATCCTCAATAGTTGTTCTTGACATATTTCGACCGCCAAGTACAATAATTGCCGCTGTCATCACTGTCGAAGGAGAATGACCCATCATATCTACAACTATCGCTGTTATAGACGGTTTGGGCGGCGGCATCGGCGCCCAGATCGTCACCCAACTGCGGCAGGCGCTGCCACTGGACGTCGAGATCCTCGCGCTCGGCGCCAACGCCGTCGCCACCCAGAAGATGATGCAGGCCCGCGCCAGCCGCGGCGCCAGCGGCGAGAACGCCATCCGCGTCTCGATTGGCGCGGCCGATTTCATCCTGGCCCCCATCGGCGTCGTCATCCCCAACTCGATGATGGGCGAGATCACGCCGACTATCGCCGAGGCCGTGGCCGGGGCGCCCGCCCGCAAGCTCTTTTTGCCCATCAACCAGCCCCATTTCGAGATCGTCGGCATCGAGTGGCGAGCACTGACCAAACAGATCGATGCTGCCATCGAGACGATCCAGCAGGCCATTGCGGGATTTCATAGCAAGTCGCAAGCGTAAGCCGCCCCAAAGGCTCAGAACGCTCGCAGGTGAACTCAAGGAAAACGAAGCCGGGGTTGATGCGCGTGATAAACCGCACAGCGAGCAACCTCGTGTGTCTAAACCCCCTTGGATTTGCTTCGTTTTCCCATTGCCGCCAGCGGTTGACATCCCGGCTGCCCTGTGGTACATTACGCCCCGCTGACATGAAGTCGGCGCAAAAAGCGTATCATGAAGATCGCCACTCAACCGGCCTGAAGGCCCGGTCTGTGTGGCGTTTTCGTTTTCACGGAGGTGAGAAATGTGTGAAGCCAAGGTCTATGTCCGCGATGGCGACGGCGAAGAGCGCCAGGTGATGGAGGACGTAATGCTGGTCCAGCCGGAACCGGAGCAGGACGCTTACCTGCTGGTCAACCTGCTGGGCGAGCAAAAGCTGGTACAGGGACGGATCGAGAGGATCGACTTTCTGAGACATACCGTCCACCTGGGCCAACCGGACAGCAACGCCAGTGAGTTTTAGCGCCGCAACGAGAACTGCATACGACGAGCAAACGAGGGGCCATGAAGGCCGTCTCCGGGTTGAACCTGGAACGCTTATCTGGCCCCATCGCCGACGAGATGACGACGATGCTCGACGCCAACACCCAGGCGCAGATCTGGCGCGCTGTGCTGGACCACGCCCGGCGGCACAATGTCGGCGTGCTGGCGATTAGCCACGAACAAGCGCTGTTGGCGCGCATCTGTGATCGGGTGCTCACGTTGTCGACAACCCAAGAGGTTGACGATACGCTGTCACTCGTACTTGAGAGCCGCGATGGGGCTGAGGGAGGCTGCCCGCACCGCCGGGTAGATGCCGGAGATCACACCGACGACGATGGAGAATAGCAATGCGAAGATGGGAAGCCACAGCGGGGTATGCAAGATGGAGATATCCACGCCAGCCCCACCGCTTTGTACGGCCTGCGCTGCCAGGTACGTGCCGGCGAGGAAGTCGCCCAGCAGCCCTAACCCCACGCCGAGCAGGACGCCGCCCAGGCCGCCCAGAAAACCGATCGCGCCGGCCTCGGCCAGGAAAACGGCCATCACGTCGCGGTTGGTAGCCCCCACCGCCTTCATCAGCCCAATCTCTCGCGTGCGCTCGTAGATCGACATCATCATCGTATTGGCGATGCCGAAGGCAGCCACGATCAGGGCAATCGCACCGATCCCGCCAAAAACCCCCTGGATCACCAGGAAGAAGACGTTGAGTTGTTGAAGGGTGCTGCGCAATGAGTACGCAAAGAAGCCCCGGTTGAGGATCTCCTGCTCGACGGACAACACCTGATCGATCGATGCCACCTTGACCAACGCCTGATTGTAACCATCGCGCCCGGGATTGACGCGGGCGCCCGTGTGCCAGCTATTCAGTTCCAGCACGTCGTTCACCGCCAGGAACAGCGTGTAATCATCCTGTCCGCCCGTCTCCGCCAACACGCCCACCACGCGCAGGCGCACGGTTCGCTCGACGGGGCGGCCATCGTCTCCCAGGCGGCTGAGGGTCAACTGGAGAGACTGACCCTGCAAATCGAGTCTTTCCCCCGCCTGGCGCTGTTGCGGGGCCTGCTGGGGGTTATAGAACGTCTCGCCAATCCGCGCTCCCACCACCGCCTGCCAACGTCCCAGGCGATCCATGCCGCTGGCGAGATCAAAGGACAAAGCATCCATCGCCCGTGGATCCAAACCGACCACCTGCACGTTGCTCGTCAGGCGGTTCAGGCGCAGGACGGGCACCCCAGACAGGCCAACCCACGGCGTGACCGCCTGCACACCCGGCAAATCACGAAACGCGTCCAGGGCGCGCTCGTCCAATACCCCCTCGTCGGGCCGCGCCTGTGAGCCGCCAAAACTGCGTAGAAAGGAAGCGGGAAACACGGTGATGCGCGTCAAATCGTAGACGTCCCCCAGATCCTGCGTGGCGCTGCGCTGCAAACCGCTGGCCAACGAGATCAACACGACCACCGCCGCCGTGCCGATGATGACGCCGATGGCCGTCATGGCGACGCGGGCCTTCATGCGGCGCAGATTAGCCAGCACCAGACGCAGCAGATCGGATACCGCCATAGATCAGCTCCCCAACCCCAGCAGGCCGCGCAACAGATTCAGCACTTTATCCCAGAAACCGCCCTCGCTTTCCTCAGCGCTTTCCTCGACGGTCCCCTCAACCGGCGTCTCATCGACGAGCGGCGCCTCGACATCCACCGTCAGGGTTTGCGTGATGGTCTGCGCTTGCTCGAAATCGTCGAGATAGTGAACGAGCACCACCAACTCCGCTGTACCCCCTTCTTGGGCGACCGCGCTGGCCTCCAGGGAACCGGTGGTGCCGCCATCCAACGGACCGAAGTACATCGAGCCATCGTGAATCTCCAGATCCTCGCTGACGATCTCGACCGTGCTGACGTTCACCAACGTGCGCCCGATGTTCGTCACGTCGATGGGCAGATCGAAGGACTCCCCCACGATGGCACCATAGACCGGGCGGAAGAAACTGATGTGCAGGTGGGGTCGGCGGCGGATCAACAGACTGATGCGTTGTTCGTCGACGTGACGGGTGCGCCGGGCGTCGTCGTATGCCAGCGAGATCGGCAGGCTGTAGGCGCCGGGTTCCGCCGAGCCGTCGACGATCAGCTTCTGCACGACAGTCACCGTATCTCCCGCCCCCAGACGGGCCACGAAACGCACGTTGCCCGAGGTCACCGGGGCAAAGGGGCCAAGATCTCTCCCCCCATCCCCTCCGAGGGTCAGCGTGACGCGCTGCGCATCGCCGCCGCCCACGTTACTGAGCACCAGCGTGAGCGTGAATGGTTCGCCGGGCGTCAGCGAATCGGGCGCGATCTCGTAGCTTTCCAGCAGCAACTGGGGCCGATCCTCCAGCGCTGTACTGACCTCCAGCCCGACGCTCTGCCGATCCGAATAAGCCCCACCCTGGTAATCGGCGTAATCCAGGACGACGTCCAGGTTCAGCCGCCCGGCCTCGGCCACCTGGCCCAGCACGAGCGACAGGGTGACCACCGCCGTGCGGTTGACGCCCAGGGGCTCCACCGCCACGACATTGCTGCCGCTGGCGGGCGCGGCCATATCCGGCGCAGCCACGCCGAGCAGCAGGCCGGTCGCGGTGCGGTTCCCCCGGTTGGCCAGTTCCAACGTCAAACTGAACGCATCGCCAGGCCCCAGGATTGCCGGTCGCGTGCGCGCCGCGTCGATCACCAGGCGCGGGCGGCCGTGGCCTACCCCAATGACCTCGACGCCGACGGTCTCCGGATACTCGAAGTGGCTACCCTCCCAATCGTTGGCGCTGAGGTTTACCCGCAGGTTGTAGCTTCCGGAGGCCATTCCCGCCGGCGCGCGCATCCGCTGGGTCACGACGGCGCTATGGTTGATGTGCAATTGCCCCAGCAGATGTCCGGTCTCTCCCACTGGGAGAAACGTGCCGCCCGGGAAGGTGACGATAGTATTCTCACCGGCCCGGCTGCCCGTGTTGTAGATCTCAATGGTGACCACAAACTCCCGCCCGACCACCACACGGCTGGGCTCGACGGAGTAATTGCGGATGGCGAGCACCGGTCGCCCAGGCGGCGGCGCGGGTTTGGGCGTGGGCGCCGGCGGAGACGTGGGGATGGGCGTGGCGGCGACGATGGTGAGCGCTGCCGGAAGTTCCGCCATGTCGCCGGCCGCGCTAGTAAAGGCGCCAGACGCACTCACCACTAGATCATAAATGCCGGCTGGCGCCCTGGCCGGGACTGTCGCCTGTATCAGGCTGTCATTGACGAACGTCGTCGCCAGCACGTTGTACCCCCTGAGGCGGGCCAACGTCTGGGTGGTAAAACCGCTGCCGTAGATGCTGAGCGTCCCGCCGAGCTCGCTGGACAGCGTATCCGGTTCCACACCGCTGATACCCACCGATTGCGGTCGGGCCAGGACGGCTGTGGCCAACACCAGCATCGCCAATCCAGCGACCAAAACAGCAACGAGCATCGTGATACACTTTCGCATATTATCCTCCCCAAGATAAGCTCACGCCGATGCAGCGCCATCGACGATGTGTCCATCCAACAGATGGATGGATCGGGTCGTGTACTCGACCACCAGGGCGTCGTGAGAGACGACCACCAGCGTACGACCCTGTTCCCGATTCAAGCGCGCCAGAAAGGCCATCACCTCCGCACCGGTCTGGCTGTCCAGATTGCCGGTGGGCTCGTCGGCCAGGATGAGCGCTGGATCGTTGACCAGCGCCCGGGCGATAGCCACCCGCTGCTGCTGTCCGCCGGAGAGCTCGGTGGGCTTGTGCGCCATGCGGTCGCCCAGGCCCACCAGGTGCAGCAACTGCCGGGCTCGTTCACGACGCCGGGCCAGCGGCACGCGGGCGAAAATCATTGGGAACGTCACATTCTCCAACGCCGTCATCGTGGGGATAAGATTGAAGGACTGGAAAACGAAGCCGACCTCCCGGCGCCGGTAATCCGCCAGCCCGTCCTCATCCAACGCAGCGATATCACGTTCGCGCACCCAGATGCGTCCGGCGTCAGAATGATCCAGTCCTCCCAACAGATACAGCAGCGTCGACTTTCCCGATCCGGAGGGGCCCATCACACTGAGCGACTCCCCCTGCGCGACGGTGAAACTCACGCCATCCAGGGCGTGCACGACCTCTTGCCCCATGTGGAAGTCGCGGTGCAGGTCCTCCACGCGGATGAACGGTGGCACGGTTACCCTCCCGCCATCATCCTGGCAAACATACCGCCAATCAACGTGGGGATCAGGCCCAGCGCGGTGAGCAACAGCCAAATGCCCAGCACGATCAGCGCGGCCTTACGCCACGAGAGACGCATCACGACGATGACGCCGACGGCCAGCAGCGCCAGGCGCCAAAACAGAAACAGGTCCACCTGGGCCAGGAATGCAATGAGCGCAAGTTGACCCAGCCCGGGAGAAAATGTGACCATCTCGCTGGCCGACGGCGCGCCGGACACGAGACCCGATAACCCGGGATGTAAGATCAATTGACCGCTGACCAGGATATACACCGTCTGAAACAAACCTCGCCACACGAAAGGCCACCAGGCCCACACCGTCATACGGAACAGATCGCCAAAGGTGCTCCGCCCCCCAAAAACCATCCCGGCCAGATACAGGAGGCCGCTCCATATCAGCCAAGCAATCACCAGACCCAGGACACTGGCGACAATGGGGAAAAGCAAGTTGATGAGAGGGGAAGTGGCTATATTTTCCATCTGGGCCAGTTGCTCCTCGGAAAACACCATGCCCTGCTCCGCCATCTGCTCCTGGTTGGCTAAAAACACTTCCCGCGCCTGTTCGGCCACTATAGGGGACCCAACCACGATAGGCAGGACGGCCATCAACACCGCCAGCAGAGCGGGCAGCCACCACAGACGCCCACCCTTTTCGTTCAGGTATTGGAGCGTGTTGCGAGGCCGCACCGTCATGCCCCACAGCAATTGCAGCACCCCGCGCTTGTTTGAAACGGAACCCTCATTCGTGTCCATCTCGCCTCCTTGTGTATAATATCTCCAACGTAACTGCTCAGCCTACCGTCCGTTTCCAGCGGATGGGCGGGGGCCCCCACTCTCCATCGCAGCAAGGGACTGGCCTGAGCAGTTACGATTTTCGATCCCGAATGGCACGAACAAACGAATTCCTCGAATGCTTTTTTCAAGCACAATTCGTGTCATTTATCCATTCGTGCGATTCGTGATCGAAAGACGTCGGATAATTCATTTTCAGCATAGCTTTTTCGGTATGTGGCGGGGCAACCGTCAAGCACCTTGACAATTAGAGAAATCTCGGTTATCCATTAGGGCAAGCCAACATCAGATGCGAGGAGGCACTCAATGGATACTGGGCACTCCCCCCAATCTCAGCCGGGCGTTGTCGAAAATC
>DSAR01000008.1 GCA_011046405.1 Chloroflexota bacterium
GGATAGATGTAACCCCCGCTCGCCTCGTCGCGCCTGGTCCATGGAAACCCCTTGTGCAGCTTCAAACCGATCTGGAAATTGTGACCGCCGCCGGATATTCTCGCGTCTGCTTGTTCGACCTGGAGGCCATTCGCGACTATCCTGACCCGGGATATGTTCCACTGCTCAAAGCATACGCTAATCGCGACCTGGACATAACCGTCTACGTTCAAAAGGTCGAGGCTAACCAGGAAACGCTCGACCTGGTGTGGGCCATCGGCGCTTCACGGGTCATTTTATATGAGGTGGATCTGTTAAATTTGTTTCAGGCCGCTGGTGTCAAAACCGATTGGTGGTCTGGGGTCGCCTACTCCTATAATCACCTCAAGCGGCCTCAATACCTGGGCTGGCCTGACTTGCGCGGTGAACAGATGCGCCAGGAGTTGGCAGATTGGGCGATGCAAATGCCGCCAATCACCGGCGGCCTGTCCCTGGATTACATCCGCTGGAACAAGGTGGGCGACGGGCGCACCGCCGGGCAAGTGACCGATCTGGTGCAAAAAATTCGCCACAACTGGGATGCAGCCGGACAGGGCAGTCTGTCGGCGGCGGTGTATCCGTATTTGGGCGCCAGTCCCAACTACGGGGGCGCCCTGTCGGTGGGCCAAGCGTGGGACGAATGGCTGGACGACGGCTTGCTCGATTGGGTGTACCCCATGGCCTATGACAGTGAACACCTCGGTAGTTACATTAAAGAATGGGCAGGGTACGATACGAGCAAAATCGTTCCGTGCCTGAGCGTGATCAATTTTCAGTCAGGATGACACGATGGGTGTACACGTATCTTCTCAATAAGTTGGGGAGCTGTGGCCGGTCTCCCGACCGAGCCACAGCGGGCACGGTCAGGAGACCGGCCCGAGCGAGTTTGCCCCGGTTTATTGAGATGATACGGTGTACTTTAGTTTCCGCTAATTCCCCGATGCCGGGGCGCACTGTACGCTGGATTTGGCTACCTACAACGAACGGCACGTGGTAGGCAAGGGAAAAGGAGGGTTTACACATGGCTAGCTACCGTCCATTTTATTGCCTGTTGATCTTTTGCTTGTTGGGCGGCCTGTTACTTGGTCTGTCGCCGCTTGAGGGAGCTGAGGCCCAGGAAGCGCAAACGATACAGTTTTCACTGAAGCAACTTGGTTACAGCGATCGTGTGCTCAAGGGGCCTTTGACTCAGGCGCGCTATTATTTTAGCCTGCCCAAAGATTGGCAGATGCAAGGAGGCGGTTACCTGATACTAGATCTCGAACCTAACCTGAGGCAACAGGAAGATTACGATTTATCGACATTCGAGGTCCGGCTAAACGGCGAGATAGTGTACAGGGAAAAATTGACGCGTTCAGAGACGTTTCAAGTCCAATTGAATATCCCGGCCGCTGCTTTGTCCACAACCTATGCCAATACCCTCCAACTTGAATTACAGGTTGAGGAAGAATGCGAGTTGGCCAGGCTGACGACAATGACCGTGAAAGCGTCTTCGTCCTTCTCGCTGGTCTATTCAGAAAAACCCCTGACAGTCGATCTGGCGCTATATCCAGAACCGTTTTATCAGACATCCATCTTTGAAAGCAAAGCAGTGCGCTTGATTTTGCCCGAACAGCCCGATGAGGTTGATATTCAGGCCGCGACAATGATCGTCAGCCGATTGGGCCGCTTGACGGGAGATAGTTTGACCGTCTCTATGACCCTGGCTTCGGATGTGCAGCCTGTTTCTGATTTTTCCGAACACCTGATCGTGATCGGCGCACCGGAAACGATGCCTTTGCTACACGACCTGGATTTACCCATCTCCCCGTTTGCAAGGCGGCTCACGCTACAAAGTGAGATGCCTGCTGAAGTTGCGCCTGGCGAGATCTTCAGTTATACCCTGCGTGTGATTAATACGGAAAATGAGACCCGCTCACTTTTTGTCGAGGATCAGCTTCCCGCAGGGGCGATCTGGTTATCCTGTTCCGGGAATTGTCAGCAAAGCGCTCCAGGTGTGCTGCGTTGGCAGATCAGTAACCTGGTGACTGGAACGGCGATATCGACCGTGATCCAGGTCCGCCTTGATGAGCAAGCGCCGTTAGATAGACCGCTTGAACATACGGCTACGCTGTTTGATAGCGACGGGACACCCTTGAATGTCGATACGTTGCGGACAGTGGCGACGCTCACGCCTACCGACACACTCACGGCGACGAGTCAATCTAAAGGCGATTACTTTTTCTTGCGGTCTGAGCGGGGCGTTCCAGAGACAGATGGCCTGGTGCAAGAAATCGTTTCTCCATGGAACTCGCGCCGCGCGCTGGTGGTGGTCACTGGCCTGGATGAACAGGCGCTTTTCAAGGCGGCCCAAGCTTTGAGCAGCGAGACCCGTTTTCCGGGTATGCAGGGTGATTATGCGCTCGTCCAGGATGTACGACCCGTTTCCGACACGTTGACAATCGATGCCGAAGAGCTATCCTTTGATTTTCTGGGCTACCGCGACGTGATCGTGCGGGGATACCAGAGCAGTGGCGCAGAATACGTTTTTGAGTTCCCGTGGGGGTGGTCTTTGGCCCAGGATGCTTACGCAGCCATTCACTTTGCGCATGGGTTTAGAAATCCTGCTTTCCCCTCAACGCTTGAAGTGCAATTGAACGACGTGCCGATCGGCGGCGTGCCCCTGGAGGAAACCAACGCCGTTGATGCTTGGCTGACCATCCCATTGCCGAACACCCCATTGCTCGTTGGTCGCAACAAGCTCAGGTTACTCGTCTTCTACAGTCCCAACCGTTGCTTGGATAACCGTGACGACCAGGTCTGGATGACGATTTACAAGGATTCATTTCTGTACCTGCCGCGTGAGGTTAAGCGCACTTCCCTTGATCTGCGGAATTTTCCGATACCGTTCAGTCGACGTCCCGATTTACAGGACCTGGTCTTTGTGCTGCCAGCCCGGCCCACAGCGGTGGAAATCGAGGGAGTAATCCGTCTGGCGGCGCGCCTGGGATCGGCGGCTAGGGGTTCAAGTTTCGCTCCACAGGTCGTCTTGGATGAAGCGTCAACCGATCTGCCCTGGGCCGACGCTAACCTGATCGTCGTGGGGCGTCCGACGACGAATTCATACATTGGCCGATGGAATGATATATTGCCGCAGCCATTTTACACCGGGACCGACGAGATACGACAACAGATAGATGACGTGATCTATCGGTTGAGCTCCCAGACCAGCCTCGGCCTCGTACAACTGGCGTCGGCCCCTTGGGATGAGGAACAGGCGATTCTGTTTTTGACCGGTTCCACCGATGAGGGCGTCCAATGGGCCATCAATGCCCTGACCGATAGAGCGCCCGCCTGGCGTTTGTCGGGCAACCTGGCGCTGGCCCAAGACCGGGATGTGCGCTCGGTCGATACTCGAGAGATAAAGCCTGAAGGAGCGGTCAAGCTGATCGCCACAGCGATGCCAGCCATGACACCACAGTCCACTGTTGCGTCGCAGCTTACCGAGACGCCCTTGCCGACGGCGTCGCCTGTTAGCATAGATACGACAGAAGCGCCTGCCACCCCGACATTATCCGAGCAGGTTGCGCCCGCCCAGGCGCATCCGTTTTGGTTGATCCCATTGCTAATTGCAAGTATTGTAGTCGTGGTTGGCGCAAGCGCCTTGGTAATCTGGAAATCTAGGGCATAGCAGCGCTCATGGAGAAAAAATCTATGCAGGCCTTGATAATTCTGGGAGAAGGTGGGCACACGGCACAGATGCTCAAATTAGTTGACTTAATGGGGCCGATATATGAATATAGTTATCTGATGGCCAAACATGATCAGATCTCAGAGGGAAAGATCAAAACAGCAGGCCCTGTGTATCGAGCACATGCTCCTCGCACGAAGGACCCTAAATTTCTCACTAATATCAGATTCTTGCTTTTATCTTTCATTGGGGAATTGTTGATCTTGATCAAAGCGCGACCCAACGTGATTATCAGCGCTGGCGCGGGGATTGCAGTTCCCATCTCTGTTTGGGGCCGGATTGCGGGCGTTAAGATCATCTACGTCGAGGATGCTTGTCGGCTGCGTGCGTTATCTCTCACGGGTAAGATGATGTATTGGATCGCCCATCTCTTTTTTGTACAATGGGAACCACTAAAAGAAAAGTATCCAAGAGCAATTTATGCTGGTAGATTATTGTGAGATTGTAGGTGACTGCTCAGGCCAACCGTTTACTGTGATGGAACCCATCCGCTGCAAACGGGCGGCAAGCTGAGTAGTCGTTACGATTGTGAATTATTGCTTCGGCGCTTATGGAGAGTAGGAGGATGATTTTTGTTACAGTAGGCACATCCGATTTTGATCTATTGGTGCAGAAGATGGATCAGGTCGCCTCTTCTCTGGATGATGAAGTGCTTATCCAAATCGGATATGGCCAATATATTCCTCAGAATTGTGAGTATTTCCGTTTTGCACCATCTCTGGAACCCTACTATGACCGGGCTGATATCGTCGTGGCGCAGGGTGGTGTCGCGACGATCATCGAAGTTTTGACAAAGGGCAAGACGTTGATCAGTGTAGAAAACACCACTTGCGTGGATAGCCATCAGACCGAAATCTTGAGCGCCTTTGCTGAAGAGAATTTCTTGATATGGTGTCGAGATTTGGAAGCGCTGCCCTCGCTCCTCGAACAGGCGCCCACGGTGGAGCTAAAATCCTACGCTGCGCCGCCATGCACCATTGGGGACATGATCAGGGACTTTTTACAGGAATTGACGTGATGCGTGTGCTCGGAGCTGGCTGAAAAAGTCGGTCAGGGGCGCGCAATAGACCTAGTAGGAAGAAGGAGAAAGCAAGCGGATATGAGAGTTCTGCTGGTCACAAATATGTATCCCACACCGGAGGAACCGGCGTATGGCACCTTCGTCCGGGATCAGGTTGAGGATCTCCGCCGCATCGATATCGAGATTGATGTCTTATTCATCAACGGGCCGAAGCATACCCTTAACTACCTCTGGGGCGTCCCACGCTTTTGGTGGCAGCTTTTAAAAAAACGCTACCACCTTATCCACGCGCACTATGCCATGTCGGGATTTATTGCTAGATTGCAGCCTTTTTATCCGGTGGTGGTGACCTATCACGGTGGCGAGGTCAAGGATCATGTGCCCCGCTGGTTAAAAATTCCAGCCCGCTTTGGCCCGTGGATATTTGACCGGGTCATCGTTGTCAATCATGAAGAAAAAGAAATCCTCAATGACCATGCTAGGGTGAGCGTTATTCCTTGCGGGGTGGATTTGGAGGTCTTTCGTCCCATGCCTAGGGCGGAAGCGCGGCGTTCGTTGGAGCTTCCGCCAGACAAGCCGTTGATCCTCTGGGCGGGCCAATATTGGCAACCTGAGAAACGATTTGAGTTAGTTGAAGCATCGGTCGCAACTTTGAAACGAACGATGCCGGAGGCTGAATTAGTGGTCGTTTCTGGGCAACCGCACTCGGTCATCCCGGTACATATGAACGCCTGTGACGTGTTCGTCTTCACCTCGTGGTCCGAAGGATCGCCCATGGTGATTAAGGAGGCCATGGCCTGTAACTTGCCGATCGTTTCCACCGACGTCGGCGACGTGGCGGAGGTTATTGGCGGGGTTGAGGGCTGTTATCTGGTTGAACCTGATCCTGAAGACGTAGCGGATAAGCTATCCAAGGTCTTGCAGGAGCGCCAGCGCACGCATGGGCGCGAAAGGATCAAATATTTCGACTCGAATGCCATTGCCCGCCAGATCGGTGCTCTATATCACGAGTTGTGCTCAAAAAGTTAATGGTTGATGTGTGAGACTGGATGTTATATGGGAGCAACACGTACAAATCCCATCTCTATGGCAATCAAAGGTAAAGGTATCGCTAATTTCTTGCGTCGGAGCGTGAAAATCGCTCGCCACTATGGCCTGACGCCGAGGAAGATGCACCGCGCGCTGGATCGATTCACCGATCTGCTGCGCCGTTACGAATGCCCGGCGACCTTTCCCATCACCGCCCTCGCCCTGCGCCGCCACCCGCAACGGATTCAACAATACGCGGCGGAGGGCTTCGAGTTCGCCATCCACGGCCATCGGCACGTGGATCACGCGCAACTCTCGTTGACTGAGCATCTGGACGAGTTGGCGCAAGCGCAAAGCATCTGCGAGGAGGCCGAGATCGCGGCGCGAGGATTCCGTGGCCCCTACCTCCACGCCGCCGCCGACACGCTGATGGCCTTGCGACGCCGCAACCTGGCCTA
Source organism: Chloroflexota bacterium (assembly GCA_011046405.1). Taxonomy (GTDB): domain Bacteria; phylum Chloroflexota; class Anaerolineae; order B4-G1; family B4-G1; genus DSAR01. The sequence goes on from DSAR01000008.1 coordinate 6,257, forward strand.
CGATAGCAGCCAGGGGCTGGCCTGGGATGTGCTCGATGGTCGCGAGACGCCGGCCTATCGCGAGGGCTTGAAATTCTACGGCGCGCTTTCCGCCGAGGTCTATCCCTCCCTGCCTGAGCTGGAGGAAGGCCTGGTGCGCATGCCCTACAGCCTCCCCGATGACGAGGCCCTGGTCGAGCGCCTGCCGTTCGAGACGCTGGCCCAGATGGGCGCCCCCTGGTTGGCCATTTTGGAGCGGACTTGTGCGCGGGGCGAACTGTTCGTCCTGGGCCTGCACCCGGAACGGATCGCGGCATGCGAGGGGCCACTGGAGGCGGTCTTGCGCGCGGCGCGTGGCCGTTCGCCGGCGGTGTGGATGGCGCGCTTAGATGAGATCGCGGCCTGGTGGCGGGCGCGCGCCGCCGTGGAGATCGAGATCGCCGAGGCGGGTGTGGATCAACTCCACATCGTCGTCAACGGCCCGCCGGGGACGATTGCGCTGGCGCGTTTCGTCGCAATCGACGCTCCGACGACCCCGTGGGCGGATGGCTATCAGCAGGTTGCCGTGTCATCCTTTACCATTCGAGCCGCCAACCGCCCCTTCATCGGGCTGGCGCCGGATGCGCCACCCGTCCTGGTCGATTTCTTGCGTCAGCAGGGGTACATCGTCCAGATCAGCGATGATCCTCAGCGTTATGCGTATCATCTGGCGCGGACAACCTTCATGGCGGAGGATCAACGCCCCCTGTTGGCCGAAATCGAAGGAACGGACAAGCCGTTGGTGCGCCTGGGCCGCTGGCCGAACGGCGCGCGCAGTGCTCTGGCGGTCACTGGTGACGTCGATGCATTGACCCTGTGGGATTATGGTCTACGCTTTTTAGGGAGGTAAAGTCTCTTGGATATCGCCATCGTAAAAGAATTGCCAGAGGCGCAATGGCGCCGTTTTGTAAAAGAGCATCCTCACGGCAACATCTTCCACACCCCGGAGATGTTCGAGGTCTTCCGGCGCGCTGAGGGGCATCGCCCGGCGTTGTGGACGGCGGTGCAGGATGGGCGTGTACTTGCCCTGCTGTTGCCCGTGCACATCACGTTGATGGAAGGCTGCCTGCGCCCATTCACCACGCGTTCCGTGGCTTACGGTAGTGTGCTCTGCGCGCCGGGGGATGCGGGTCGGAAGGCATTGCGGACGCTTCTGCGCGCGTATGATCAGGAGATGGATGGCGCGTCGCTCTTCACCGAGCTGCGCAACCTATCGGATCTGGAGGAGATCCAGCCGGTGTTGACTGAGAGTGGTTTTGCCTATGACGAGCACCTGAACTACCTGATCGATCTGGATCATACCCCGGAGGAGGTCTTGCAGGGCCTCGGTCGCCGCACGCGCAAGCACATCCGCCGAGGGCTGCGACAAGGCGATGTCGCCATCGAAGTGGTGACGGAACGAGAGGGCGTGGCCCGCTGCTACGATTTGCTGGCTCAGACCTATAGCTTGGCGGAGGTTCCCCTGGCCGATATTTCGCTCTTCGAGGTGGCCTTCGATCTGCTGTATCCGAAAGACATGATCCGTTTTACCATCGCCCGCGTGGGCGAGGCCGTCGCCGCCGTCGATCC
>DSAR01000078.1 GCA_011046405.1 Chloroflexota bacterium
GCATAAAACCCGCCCGGCGGGCATAAAACCCGCCCGGCGGGCATAAAACCCGCCGCTACTAGGGCGCGGCTTCTTCCAGGTACTCGTTGCAGTGTTCGACGGTCACGTCGAGTTGGGCCTGGGCGTCGGCGCTGCCCAGGACAGCCGTCAACATCTCCTCGATGCTTGCGCGGCACTCGTCGTACCCAGCTACAGGCGACTCGATGCCGTAGTCCATCGACATGAAGCCGAAGGCCTTTTCGTACGTGGGATGTTCGGCGAAGTAGTTGGACAACAACTCGGCCGCTGATGCGCGGGTGGGGAAGTAGCCGGTGCTACTGGCCCACGTCTTTTGCTGCTCTGGCTCGCTCAACCACTTGAGAAACAGCCACGAGGCCAGTTGCTCTTCGGGCGTGCTCTCGAAGATGGAGATACTGGCGCCATAGATGTTCATCCGGGGTTCGGGCGTGGTGTGAGGCAGCGGGTTGACGCTCCAGCTGAAGCCCGCGCCATCGTCCACTGCGCTCTTGTAGTAGGGCAGGCCGGAGATGGAACTGACGGTGAACAGCGAGCGGCCGGCGCCGAAGTCGCTCTGGTCGCCGTAGCGTTCTGTCTGTTGCGAGGCGCAGCCGCGCTCGACCAGATCCTTGAGGAACGTCAGGGCCTCGTAACCCTCCGGGCTGTTAAAGATGTAACCGGTGCCGTTTTCGTTGATGATGTTGCCACCCCGGCTGAAGACGAAGGTCGCAAAACGGGAAGCGTCGATGGAGTAGACGTAGCCATAGCTTTGGCCCTCGCCAGTAGCCCCGGAGAAAGGCTGCTCGGCCGCCGCGCAGGCCATTTCGGCGAACTCATCCCAGGTCTTGGGTGAGTCGGTGTAACCCAATTCACTTAGCCAATCCTCATTGTAGTACATAACCTCCATTGACTTGTAGGGTGGCCAGCCGTAGCGGGCCTCGAACTGTGGCAGGTAGTCGGCGGCCAGGGCGATGGGGAAGAAATCGTCCAGTTCTTCCTTACTGTACCCCCACTTGGCGCTCTCGATGTAGGGATCCAGTGCGAGCAGCACGCCCTGTCCGGCGTAGGTCGCAGCCTGGTTTTGGTAGGCCACTGCCATGCTGGGGAGCTGCTTGGCCGGGATGCCGGCGACGATCTTCTGGTACAGTTCGTCGTAACTGCCCTGGTACTCTCCCTGTACCGTGATCCCCCACTCGTTGCTCCGGTTGAAATCGTCGATCAAGCTCAACATAAGCTCTTCTCGGGAGCCGGAGTGCTGGTACCAGAAGGTGACGATCTGTTCTCTGGGATCCAGGTTTTCCAATTCCCCGTAGATTTCCACGTCGTAATCCAACGCCTCAGGTTCCGGGATTGGCTCCGGTTCCTCCGTTGCTTCATCCACCGGTTCCTCTGTTGCTTCATCCGCCGGTTCCTCTGTTGCTTCATCCGCCGGTTCCTCCACCGCTTCTCTTTCAGGGGCCTCGGTCTCTATTGGCGCTGGTCTGCACGAAGCGATGAAGGGAACGATCAAGGCCAGCACGATCAATAATGTCATAAGCTTGCGTGTTTTCATTTTCTATCTCCTCCCTAAGGTTTAACACGAATTTGACTCGAATACATGGTTATTCATAGGTCAGGCTTTTTGTCAACTTTTAACTATCACCCCCTAACCTGGACAAGCCAGAACCAAAAAGGAGCCATTGGTCGCCAAATTCTTGCTCGCTGTGCAAGGATCCTATTGGTTAGGCCTTATGCATCGGCGCGGACTTACTTATCCTTTGAGTCCGGTCGTCGCGATGCCCTCGGTGAATTGTTTCTGGGTCAAGAAGTACAAGAGCAAAATCGGGATGGTCGTAATCACCGAACCGGCCATGATGAGCTGTGTCTCGGCGCCGGCCTCCGAGATGAAACCGGTCAGCCCCACGGTAATGGGGCGCCAATCGGCGCTGCTGGTGACGATCAGCGGCCACTGGAGCGAGTTCCAGGCCCAGATGCCGTTCAGGATGATGACGGTCATCAACGGGGCCTTGGAAATCGGCAGAACTACCTGGGTCAAGAAGCGCAGGTGACTGCAGCCGTCGATCAGGGCCGCGTCGAAAAGCTCCTGGGGAATCTGGGCGAAAAACTGGCGCAGCAGGAAGACAGTGAAAGCATTGACCATAAAGGGGATCGTCAGGGCGGTCCAATTGTTGTACCAGGTGTTGGATATGCCCAATAATTCCTTGAAGAAATCTTCCAGCGCGATGACGATCAGGTAATTGGGGATCATCACCACGGTCCAGGGAATCATGTAGGTCGCGAGGTAGGTGATGAACAGGACATTCTTGCCCGGGAACTCCATGCGGGCGAAGGCGTAGGCGGCGAGAACGCCAGTGACGACGACGCCGGCGATGGTCAGCGCTGTGGTGATGATGCTGTTGCTTGTATATTTGGCGAAGTTGGCTTCATCCCAGGCTGTGATGTAGTTGCCGAAGAACATGTGCAGCCGGTTCCAGCTTTGCTCGATCACCAACTGCTCGGATGTGGCCTCGACGATCTTAAAATGGGGCCCCCAGCGACCGCGACCGACGCCGCCGTAATTGGGCCCACCCCATTCGCCCAATTGGATGCGGGTCGAGAATTGCTCGATGATGCGGGAGTCTACCGTCAGGATGAAGCGGTCGTAGTTCTGTCGTTCATCGTCGGTGGTATCGCTCGCCAGGATCAATACGTTGAAGGGGATCGAGGTATCCCTTTGTTCCAACTCCTGGGCTACGAAGGGCGAGACCTCGCGGATCGGGATCGAGGCTTCCATCAAGGGGCTGAAGGAGGACGCAACGCCGTGCCAATCCTCGGCCGGAGACAGGTCCACGGTCAATTTTTGGTCGGCGGGCAGGTCCACGTAGGGCGCTGGTGTCAGCCCGACGGGCCAGAATTTGCGTTGGCTGTGCTCGCCGTAGGTCTTGGAGGCCGTGAGCAGCATCCACACGAAGGGAAAGATGGCCACGATGGCGCCCACGGTGAGGATCAGATACAGTACGCCTCGTATCAACCTAGAGCTAATCCGGTAGACGCGAGTTTCTGTGCCCGATGTTGGCGATGTCGGCGTCGTCGTCGCTGTTGCCTGAGTCGTCTCAGCCATAGAATACCCGCCCTTCTGAAACACGGTTCTGGATCCAGGTCAAGGTCAGCATCACGCCGGTCAGGATGAAGGCCATAGCCGAGGCGTAGCCGAAGCGATGGCCCTCCCAGAAGTTCTTGAAGATGAGAATGCTGGCCGTCATCGTGGTGCCCTGGGGAAATCCCAGGGTGTGACCTGCGGTGATGACGTACACGTGGTTGAAGGCCCGGAAGGTGCCCAGGACACCCATCATCACCAGGAAGTAGGTGGTGGGAGAGACCAGGGGGATGGTGACGTGCCGGAGAAGGTCCCAGCGGCTGGCGCCGTCGATCTTGGCCGCCTCGTACATCTCTCGGGGGACGTTGCCCAACCCGGCCATATAGATGACGGTGTTGTAACCGACGTAGACCCAGACGTTGTAAAGGATGATCACGATCAGGGCCAGGCTTGGCCCACCGGCCCAGGCGGGCACGTCGATGCCGAGCCGGTTGCCGATCAGGACGTTGATTCCGGTCGGCTCGAAAATCCATTGGGGCAGGCTCCCTTCCGCCACGCCCAGCGCGGCCAGGGCGACGTTGACGAACCCGCGTTTGGGATCGAAGATCGTCCGCCAGACGGCGGCCGAGGCCACGGTGACGGTGACGTAGGGTAGGAAGTATATGATACGCCACATCGCTTTGCCCCAGATGTTCTGGAATAGGATGTTGGCCAGCAGGAACGACAGGATGATCTGCAAGGGCACGGTGCCGGCCGAGTAGAAGAAGGTGACCGCCAATGATGAAAAGAGGTTTTTGTCGCCATTGGCGAGCATGTGGGGCCAGCCTAAGATCAGGGCCAACCCTCCGGTGATGAGCAGCAGGGCCGCCAACCCACGCCCGAGCAGAGATCGATTGGAGATTTCACTGTCGACGGAACGCCAGACCATCCAGGCGGCAGCCAGGAGAACGAGCCCCCCCACGACCCACAGGACGTCGATCGGGCGACCCAGGGCCCTCAGATAATTGTCGAAACCGACGTAATCTCCCTGCTGGATACGCCACTTGTGCAGGCTGATGTAGAAAGCGTAACCCACCGGGAACAGGTTAAAGACGAGGAGGAGCAGGACGCCGGGGAGCAAGAAGAGATACGCTTGCAGAGCCTCACGAATGCGGCGGCCTCGTCGCCCCGCGAAGATGCCTCGTTGGGTGATGGGCCGGATATGATTTTCTCGTGTTGTTATCGTCTCTCCATATGCCATAGCTTCATTACTCGATAGCTCTGGATCACGAATTTGGCTTTCTAACTGTGAAAAAACATTCGTGAAATTCGACCATTCGTGTGATTCGTGGTATGAAATCAGGCTCTTGGCCACGAATGTCGGGCAGCCGATCCATAGCAAGACATAAGCGGGCTGTGTGTTGAAGATTATATGTCCATTGAGGCAGACTGTCAATTTGATATTTTTTGGCTCTCTGGCAGTTCGCGTGCTCGGCTAGCAAGCGGTCAATTTTTCGCCACGAATCCTTCGATTACGCTCAGGACAGGTTGACACGAATGGTCACTCATCTTTGGGTTTTTCGTGTTGATTCGTGCAATTTGTGGCTAATCTCTCACCGCGACCATGCGAAATCCCAAAGAACCCTCATATTTCCCACCTGTTGGCAAAATTCTTGAAGGCAGATATAATCCACCTAGGTCGTGGTGGGTAACACCGTATCGTCTCTGTTCAGGCATATCCAGGAGAGGTCCTTGTTTCGATTTCACGATAGGCAAAGTAACCGACGAGCGCTTAAGCTGATGCGCGTCTTGGCCGGACTAGCCTGGGGCTACACCCCTTACTGCTTCGCGTCCCTGGGCCTTGTCATCCCTGTCGCGCTCATGCTTCAACGGCGAGGGTTGGGGATGGCGGCCGTGTTGGGTGCGCTCGTTTTCCTGGCGCTCTATGGCGAGCTCTGGTTGCCCCAGTGGCGGGGAACCGACCACGACGGGCAGACGCTCAAGGTGATGACCTACAACATCCTGGGCTCGAACCGGGACTGGCCCGCCGTCAGCCGCTCGATTTTGGATTCTCAGGCGGACGTGGTATCATTGCAGGAACTGAACCGGGAAGAGGATAGAGGAGGAAAACAGCCCAATGACTGAAGCTCTGGCAATTGCAAAGGACAACTTTGAACGACACATCCGGCAGAACGCCTATCCTGGCCGGGGGTTGGTGATCGGTCGCTCGTCTGAGGACAATGGATGGCTGATGATCTATTGGATCATGGGCCGCAGTACCCACAGCCAGAACCGTTACTTCGCCGTCGATGGACACGTCCTCCGGACCAAACCGCTGGATGAAAGCAAGGTGGAGGATCCCAGCCTGATCATCTACGAGGCTATGCTGGAACTGCCCGGCGTCTACCTGGCCAGCAACGGCGACCAGACGCGCACGGTGTACGAGGCGCTCCAGGTCGGCGGGACCTTCGACAGCGCCCTGGCGACGCGAGAGCGGGAGCCCGACGCGCCCAACTACACGCCCCGCATCAGCGGCATGCTCGATCTACGGCTGCGGCAGTTGCCCGGTGTGGGACCGGCGAAGCTGGCGCTCAACATCCTCAAGGCCAACCGGGCGAATCCGGCGCTGACCGATCGTTTCACCTATCGCCCGGCGCCGCCGCCCCCGGGTATGGGTTACTGCCTGACCACCTACGAGGGGGACGGTTCGCCTTTGCCCAGTTTCGAGGGGGATCCGCGGCTGGTCCCGTGCGCGGGGGATTCAGACGAGGTGCTCGAGACGTACTGGGAGGCGCTGGATGAGGAGAACCGGATTTCGCTGGCGGTCAAGCACGTCTCGGACCAGGGTGGGCCGGGCCAGATCGTCTTTCGCAACCGGTTCGTGCCGGTTTAAGCATCTTCTCAGTAGGTAGGGGAAGATGGGGTGTGTGCGGGCAAGCTGTGCTGCCCGCATACACCCTATCCCCTCTGGTTACTGAGTGTAAGGTGTATCGAGAGGGAGGCAGACTATGGACGTGAAACGACCTGATTTGGCGGACGTTGGGGACGACGTGCGGGCCTACGTCGAGGCATTGGAGGCCGAGGTGGCGCGCCTGCGAGGGGAAAAGCGCAGTTCGACGCGCAGTGCCGGGGAGGTGGAACCGGAGCCCAGCGAACCGCCCACCACCATCAACGTGGTCACCGTCAGCCGGTCCGGGCTGGCGAAGCGCACCCCTCGTCACCTGTACTCCTGGCAGCGCCGGGGTGGCATGGGCGTCTTCGACTTGGGGACCTCGGAGGAGGATCCGCCGGCTATCCTGACGCTGGCCGACGAGGCGCAGAACCTGGTGATCGTGACCGACCAGGCCCGGGTGTTCCGCATGCCCGCGCGAGACGTCGTCGCAGCGCCTGTGCACAGCCGGGGAGAATCGCTCGCCGTCGCTCGGGCCTTCAACGCCGGGGAGCGGCCAGCGCTGATCTTCCCCAGTCGCAGCGAACCCTACGTGGCCCTGCTCACCCGGCGGGGCCACGTCCTGTGGCTGGCGGGCCATCTTTTGGGCGATAAGCTCCGCGCTGGTACCGAGCTCTACGAGGCGGCGCGTTTCGGCCCGCCGGCCGACGCCTGCTGGACCTCGGGCGATGGCGACCTGTTCATCGTCACCCGGCAGGGGCAGGGCATTCGCTTCTCCGCCCGCCTGGTGCCGGCCCGGGGCTGCCTGGGCATCCAGTTGGGCCGGGACGACGTCGCCGTCGCCATCACGCCCGTGCAATCCGATAGCGGCGTCTTTCTCCTGGGGGCCGACGGCAAGGGGGCGGTGCGCCTGATGTCTGGTTTCCGGGCCAACAAGTCGCCCGGCGGCGGCGGCAAAATCGCGATGAAGACCGATCACCTGGTCGGGGCGGCCACGGTAGACGAGCTCGACCACGTCTGCGCCATCTCCCGCCTGGGCAAGATCATCCGCTTCAGCGTCAGCGAGGTGCCGCCCAAGGAGAACCCTGTCCAGGGCGTCAATTGCATGGCCCTGCGGGCCGACGAGGTCGTGGCGATGGCGGTGGCCTCGATGGGAGGAGTGTCTATTTGCCTAACACAAACAGCGTAACGAGAGCGAACCTGCTCGCTTTCGCCTGTCGGATGCCCAAGGTCGAATTACACGTGCACCTGGAGGGGAGCATTCGCCCGGCGACCTTGCTCCAATTGGCCCGGCGCAACGACGTCAAACTGCCGGCCGACGACGTCGAGGGTCTGCGGGCCTTCTATCGCTTCCGCGATTTCCCGCACTTCGTCGAGGTGTACGTCACCATCACTAGGTGCTTGCAGACGGTCGACGATTACCGCCTGATCGCCTACGAGTTTGGCAGCGATTGCGCGCGCCAAAACGTCCGCTACGCCGAGGTTACCTTTTCCATCGGCACCAACGTCAAGTATACCGGCCTGCCCTGGGAGGCCATCCTGGCGGGACTCAACGAGGGCCAGGCCCAGGCGCGCGACGAGTGGGGTGTGGACTGGCGCTGGGTCTTCGACATCGTCCGGGATCATCCCCAGACACAGGATCAAGTGACCGAGATCGCGATAGCCGCCCGGGATCGGGGCGTCGTGGCGCTAGGTTTGGGCGGCATTGAGGAGGGTTATCCGCCCGAGATGTTCGCGGACAATTTCGACCGGGCGCGGCAGGCCGGCCTCCGGAGCGCGCCCCACGCCGGTGAGATCGCGGGCCCTGGGAGCGTCTGGGGCGCGCTGGAGCACCTCCACGCCGACCGGATCGGGCACGGCGTGCGC
>DSAR01000080.1 GCA_011046405.1 Chloroflexota bacterium
ACGCCGGGTCTGCCGCTGGCAGGACTCCAACTCTTGCATGAAGGACTGGGAGGCCACACCTTCCCATCCGCCCAGCAGCTGGGCGGCCCGACTGTTGACCCGTTGATTGGTCTGTTCGACCTCTTGGGACGCCTGTTGAAAATCCCTCGCTGCCGCGCGCAGCTCCTCGTAAGTCAAGCGAATTACACCAGCCATTTCAATTTACCTCCTAAATGTGTTTTTGATCTTGCGTCCATTAGCATATATATATCACGCGCGATGTCGTCAAATTGTTCGATTCGCTCCGCCTCCTTTCTCAACTTCCCCGCTGTTTCTGGGCAACGTCCCAATCTCCACTTACATTTGGCATGATACACCAAAAAAGTATTCCGTGCGTCCGCGAACTGTCCGCGAATTGTCCGCGATTTGTCCGCGAACTGTCCGCGATTTGACTTGCTGGCAAATGTGGATTTCCTGGGCTGATCCGTTCACTTAACCTGGACGAGCCAGAAGCAAAAAGGAACTCTCGACCGTTTAGTTTTCCCACCAGGGTTTTTCTCCCTGGCCATCATCTGTCTCCAACGTGTTTGCGGCTTCGTCTTCTTTTTCTTCTTCCAGGTTGACTTCGGGAGCCGGCATATGATCTGGATTGGCCTGGGTATGTTGATCCAACAAACGGCAACGCTGGTCCAAATATGCCTCTTCCAGGTGAATAGTCTGGGCTAATTCTTTCTGGTTACCCAGGATCAGATAACCACGCCCCACAGGGTACTCCTGGCGCAGCGCCGCGGCCGAGAGACGCACGTCAACGACGCGCACCTCGGTGTCGCTGGGCTGGAGCAAAAAGGCCGAACGCCCTCGCTTGAGGAATTTCAGCAGATCGCTAAACTCCAGCAGGTCGCTCGAGGACCCGGCCAGCAGCAGAAAGGTGCGCGTGTCCCGTCCATACTGGCAAAAGTCCATCAACGCGTTCTGCCGATCGCGGGTGAAACGAACTGGGTCGAAATCGTCCACCACGACCAGGTGGACCGGGCCCAACGTCCTGGACATAGCGCTCACGTCGCTTTCTGGGTTCTCTTCGACCATTTTCTTGAGCCGCTGGTAGCGACTGGTAGCGACGTTTTTCAATCCATTCAACACCTCGTCCAGTCGAAATTCGCTATCGACCGCTTTTTCCACGTGAGGGAATGTCGATAAAACGCTCAAGCTCCGATTGCGCATACCGATCAGCGTACATCGAAGCTCGGCCGGGCTGTAGCGTTCGCATAGATTCCATACCCATTCGTGCAATAGGTTGGTCTTGCCCGATTGCATGGGGCCGCAGACGATGAAGTGAGGGCCGTGCAAGTTGTAATCGATCTCGAGCCAGTCCAGGTGACGGTTGCCCTGGCCGATTACCAGCCTGGGTAGGCTGTCGGTCTGCCCCCAGGTTTGCCCCCCTGGGTAGAGTGCTTCAGGCACATCTGAGATATCAAGCGTGGTGGGCAGGATTTGAATCGGTTCGGCTCGTTCGCCGCGCCAGGCCTGGGCCAGGTCCTGACTCAGGCGATGCAATCCGGCAAAGAGATCGGTCTCCAGGAGTTCGATGTAATCGCCGCCATTTTCCGTCCTTTGGCTGATGGGCCAGGCGACCTGGAACTCGAGCACCGGTTCCGAGGGATCCTCACGAACCAGACCTCGACCCGGCAGCGCGTCGGGCAAGGAGCCGCTGACCCGTCCGACCAGATCCATATAGTCGACCGAATCGCTCAGGTGGAGCGCCAGACGGCCCAGGAAATTGCTGCGGAGTTTGATGGGGATCGACATCACCTGATCGGCGGTGATGAGCAGATGAACGCCCAGCGCCAGGCCCTCGCGGGCCACACGGCCCAGAATAGCATCAATCTCGTCAGGATATAGGCCCCGCAATTCAGCCAACCCGTCGATCACGTACAACGCCCTGGGGACCTGGTCCAATTTCTGAGTCGCCCGCAACTCGGCCCGACGGTCGAGATCGTCGCCAATCCGGGCCAGGAAACGGCGCAGGTGAGCCGGGGTGTTGACGTTCAACACGTTGGCCACGTGAGGCGCGTCCTGGAAAACGATCAGGTTCTGTCCACCAAAGTCGAGCAGTGAGATGTGTAACTCCTCTGGCGTCGTGTTGACCAGCAGGGCGCGGACGATGGTTTGCAACAACGTACTGCGTCCGGTGCGGGGAGATCCCACGATCATGTAATGCTGGCTGTCCAAATCCACCCATAGGGGGCGCTGGCTCTGCGTATATGGGTCGTCCACGAGACCCACTGCGACCCGCATGCGATCCGCCAGGGTTTTGCGAGGGGCGTCGAAGGTGAGAGCTTCGTCCGAGTCCCATACATGCCATGCCGGGACGACGTCGTAGGTCTGCCAGATTTGCTCCAGGGGAATGCTGGGGGGCAACTGGTCCGGCCAGCGGGGGACGGGCGGGCTGGCCTGGGCGATCCGCTCGACCATCACCTCCAATTCCGTTCTTCCGGCGATAGCCCGGGGGGAATCCTCCTTTTGGGCCGGCTGCTGCGCCTCGCTGCTCAATCCGGCACGTCGCACGATGATGGGGGATTGCTGGTCCGGCATCACCGACTCGGGCCGGTAGGGATAGGCGGTGTTGGCCGATTGAAACAACTCCAATCGCTCGCTGCCCACGCGCACGTAGGCCCGGCCGGGCAGACTGGAGGGAAGAAGTGCAGCGTCGCCCACGCCCAACATGTCGCGGCTATCCATTGGCGTCGCCACGCGCAGGCAAACGCGGAACTTTAGGTTGGCCCACACCTTGTCTGGTACGACGCCGGCCGGTTTCTGGGTCGCCAGGATCAGGTGCACGCCCAGGCTACGGCCGATGGCCGCGATGCTGTTCACTTCGTCCATAAAGGTCGGCATCGCTTTGGCCATCTCGGCAAACTCGTCTATCACGACAATCAGGCGAGGGAGCGGGGGAAGATCGCCAGCCTTCCACCGGGCGTGGTACGTGGCGATGTCCTTGACCTCCGTCTGCTGCAAGACCTCCTGCCGTCGCCGGGCTTCTGCCTTGAGGATGGCCAGCGAGCGATCCACCAGCCGCCCCTGCAGGTTGGTGATCACGCTGATGGTGTGCGGCAGATGGCGGAACGCCTCGGCGGTGCTGCCCCCCTTGAAGTCCACCAGGACAAAGTTGATCTCGTCCGGCGAGTGGGTCAGGGCCAGCGACAGGATCATGGATTGGAGCAGGACCGATTTCCCGGCGCCCGTCGTACCGGCGGCCAGGCCGTGGGGCCCGTCCCGGTCCTCCAGCAGGTTGAGCCACACCGGCTCGTTGTTCTGTTTCCAGCCCAAGAGGATGGCCCAGGTCCAGTCGGGCGGTCTCTGGGCCCATTCTTTTGGGATCTCGATCTCGTCCACGCTGACGTGTCGTTGGCCGTTCCGGGCGAAGAGGGCGTCCAACAACCGCACGTTGGTAGGGATGTCGGCGACGGTCGTCGTGCCCTGTGCCTGGTGCTTGTTGGTCATCTGGCGGGCCAACTCACCAGCCCGGGTGCTATCCAACCGGTCGGCGTGACAGCGGTGGATGATGGGCGTCGGCCCCGTCGTGGCGAACTCCGCCCGGCCGGTGGGGAAGATTTCCAGTCGGGCCTTGCAATTATCCGGCACGTCACGTGGGTTCGATTCGATGTCTACGATGGTGACGCCAGCCGTGCGGGCGTTGTTCATCAGATAATCCGCCGTCGCCTCGCCTTTGATCAGACGGTAGTGATCCACGATCAGGAGATAGTGGACCGGGTAAACGGGCAATCCATCTTCCGACGAGCGCGGGGCCGCCGGAACACCCTCTTCCTGATCCTCCGTCGAAATACGGGGACGCACGACGTTGGCCAGGTCGTTGAGCAAGACGCGAGCCGCCTCCCGCCCGATGGCCACGCTCCGGCCCGGCAGATCCGGCTGGAGCGACTCGGAATGCCTGACCCACTTGAGCCAATCCCAACTGGCAGCCTGATCGCCGTCACACAGCAGCGCGATGCGCAATTCGTGGGGCGCGTGATGAGCCGTCAAGTGCGAGAGCATCCCGTGTACTGTCTCCAACACCAGTGACCGATTACCTCCCCAGATCCCCAGGGACCCTATCTCACGCAGGTTGATGGTGACGGGAACGTCCTCGATCAACTTATGCTCGTTGTACAACGCCATCGTTTCCTCGTACCGGGGCGCAAGAGGGTCCATATCCGGCAGTTTGAGGGTAACAGTGGGGAGGAGTGCGCCGACGCCGATTCGAACCGACGCGAAGTCCGGATCCTCAGGGCGACGTTCCCATAGCCGCAGGTCGTCCGTTTCCACCATGCCCACGATCTGATCCAGGGAAGGATCATTCTCCAGCCGGATGCGGCGCTCCTCCCCCCGTGCACCGTCCAACTCTTCCATCTTTGAATCGAGCGTACGTTGGAAACGTTCATTCTCCGCCTCGCTATTCTGTCGAAAGGTCTGATGTTGCTCCCGGTACATGAACACGGAAGTCCCCAGGGAGACGACGCCCATCATGACGGTGGGCAGGATGACCAACAGGTTGCCGCTTTGTGAATAGTTCATCGTGGACATGAGCCCCATCGAAAACATCATGCCCAGGCTGGGTAACAGCGTGGGCAACAAGCTGCGATGGGGCGGTTTACCGGGGACCGGCGGCGTGGGCAGGGAGATTTCCTGCACAGGAAGGGGTCGCTGGATGCGGGGGGGACGGTTGAAACGAGCCAAGTCTCGCTCTTCTGGCTGGTTTCGGGTGGCTTGTAAATTCATTTTTATGGCTCCTGACATATTTTTATATCCAATACTCGAGAGGTTGTTTTCCGGCAAGTACGTCCGTTATTTTATCAAGAACACCCCCAGGCCGCAAATTTTTGATTCACGGGGTTTTCGAAGCAAATCGCAAGCGCAAACCGCTAAACTCGCGCCTCTATCTCCTTTGATCCACTTCGTTTTTCAAGCTTGCCTTCACATCCACTTTGGGGTATAATTTGGCCGATTTGCTCCCCACGTTACGTCAGTACCGGTTTAGACAGGTATCAAATGTCTTCAGATGCCCACCCGTTGCGCGATGAAATACTCATTGTCCTGCGTAATCTCCAAAATCCAGCCGCTGTTCGTAATTCCCAGCTATTGGATCATCCCGCCGTACAGGTGGGTTTGGAGACCTCTTCCCGCCCCTGTTCTCATTCTCCTGACGAGCGAGCCATCGCCCTGTGTGATCGAGTGAAAGCCATCATTGAGGAACTGCGGCTCGAAGAGGATGCGGAGGATCAACGCGCTTACCTGCGCTACCAGGTGCTCCACCTCCTGTTCCGGCAAGGAATTAGTCCTACGGCAGTACAGCATACCCTGGACATTGGCCACACTTACTTCTATACCTTGCGTAACGAGGCCCTGGATAACGTAGCTACCCTGCTGACAGCGGCGCTTCCATCGGTGACGCCAGAGACTTCGGTCAGTCCGTCGTTGGAGCCCATACCGAGTGTAATGGGATTTGTGGGCCGGGATGCTGAACTCGCTTTTTATCGAGAGCAGCTTGCGACCCATAATCTGGCCGTCATTCACGGCTTTGCCGGTACAGGCAAGAGCGCCCTCGCGGCCCGGCTGGTGGCCGATCGGCAGCAATCAGGCTATCCGGTGCTTTGGATCACCTTTTATTCTGGGGTCAACACCGATCTGGACAGCTTCCTTGAGGTGCTGGCCTGCTCACTGGAGGGCCTGGGAAATCCCGATTTGCAAATCTTTCTCACCGCTGGCGCTCGGGATGCTCGCGCCTATCCGATTGACGCCCGTATCCATTATGCGGCGAATTGCCTCGTCGCCAACCAGGTCACGCTGTGCCTGGACGACCTGCACCGGGTGGAGCATAACCAGGGGATCCAGCGATTCTTCGACTGCCTGGCGCCCCGCCAACAGCCGGCCCGTGCACCCTTCATAGCGATCAGCCGCAGCCTGCCCTCGTTTGTCCAGGGGCGTTACGTGGAACCACTGTCGGGTTTGAGTGATCCTGACGCTCGCCGTTTGATCCTCGACGCCGGGATCGACTGGCTGGACGACGACGATTTCGCCGATCTGCAACGCCGCACCGAGGGCAACGCAGCCTTTCTCAAGTTCTTCGTGGCCTGGGCACAGGGGTCCAGCGTGAGCCAATTGCCCGAGTTGGGACGAAAGGCCAGGGTACGGGCCTTCATCGCCCAACTGGGTCGGTCGTCACCCAGTCGCAACTTCCTCCTGGGCGAGATCATGCACGCGCTGGACGATACCGAGCAGGCGGTGCTGGAGCGAGCCGTGTTGTGTCGCAAGTCGATCAACCTGGGAAACACGGTGTGGGGATTGCTGTTTCCAGATCACGACCTGGATGCAATCGGCGCAGCCCTGCTTCGGCTGGAACGGCGCAATCTTTTGACCAGCCAGGGGAAAATGGCCTTCTATCGTCCTCACGATCTGGTGTGCAACTATATGCTGGCTCGTTTGGAATGGTTCCCCGACCGTCGTCTGGCGCTACATCGCTTGATCGCCCGTTATTATACCGAGATCAGAGACGTACCCGAAGCCGCCTTCCACCTTTGCCAGGCCCAGGACCCGGAGGGCGCGGTCCAGTTGCTCTCCCGGCGCCTGGACGAGTTGCTTCAAGATGGGCACGCGATGGCGCTCGTCAACCTGGCCGACGATGTCCCAGCGAAAAGCCTCTCGCCACGCCAACGGCTGACCTGGTACGCGACGCTGGCCAGTGCGTGGCAGGCAGCGAATCACTTCGAGACAGAAGCTGCGACTCTCCTCTGTCGCGCCCTCGACCTGGGTCCAGATACCGATCACGCTGGGCGGCGCGCGCTTTCCAGGGCTCGGGAAAAGGCGCAGGAGGTGGCGGAGACAGATCCGGCTGTAGGACAGCATCTGATCGTTGTCTGCGAGATGGCTAACTTGCTGTTGGAAGACCTGCATGCGGCCAATTCACCTCGGCGTATCTGGGAGGAGACGGCGAAGTATCTGAGAGCGTTATTGATCACCCAGACGTTGGGGGATGCGGATGCCCAGTGCGATGCGTGGATCCACCTGGGCCACTGTCTGGCCGAGCGGGATCACCTGGAAGCAGCGGCCCGGGCTTACCGGAAAACGATGGGCCTGCAGCCGGGACCAAGCCAGTCTCTAAGTTGCCTGGCCGGTCTGGCCCGTATCTGTCTGGCCCAGGACGATCCAGATCACGCCCAACGCCACGTCGAGAAAATGCTGAAGCACCTGCGAGCGGGCGTCCCGGACGACCTGGATGATCCTTTTTGCGTGTTGTTGACTTGTTACCGCGTTCTGGGTGATAGCCAGGGGCCCCACGCTCGATACGTCGTGGACGTTGCCCGCAACCTGCTGGCTGCCAGCGGGGACGACGAGGAAGATGCTCCCCTCACTTCCCTCGATTTCTCTGCAACAGAGATAGCTGCCCGCCACGAGTTTGTGGAACGTATAGGCGCTATGTCTCTATCCAGACAGACGACCGAAATGAAGCAGAATCAGTAGCGGAGCACGTTTGTCCATCCCGCGAATAACGCCGGAGGCTATGCCAAGGTGAAAGAATTGAGAGAATACGCGAAATTGACAAGGCGCGTGAGGATGTGCTATACTCTACCGTGCCTGGTTTCTTTCCAGATGAGGCGAGACGCCTCCGCTGCTCACCCATCGAAAATTGGCGTGCACTTGTTACTTGCATACTTGGCTTGAGGCCGTCAGGGTATGCCCAGCTTTCTATTCTCACAAGGAGACGTTTACATGAACTATAAATCATTCTTCATCGGCGTGCTCGTCGCTGTATTGGCTTTATTGGTGCCC
>DSAR01000087.1 GCA_011046405.1 Chloroflexota bacterium
CAATAAACCGGGGCAAACTCGCTCGGGCCGGTCTCCTGACCGTGCCCGCTGTGGCTCGGTCGGGAGACCGGCCACAGCTCCCCAACTTATTGAGATGATACGTGTCAGCGCCCCGGATGATAGACGTCCACCCCCGCCGTCCGTGTGCCGATCCACCAGCGACCGCCAGCGTCCCGGGCGATGGACAACGGTTCCGCGCCGGAAAAGCCGGAATTGCGCGGCGTGTAGGTTTTCCACGTCTCGCCATCGAACTCGGCCAGCACGCCCCCCACCTCCGTCGGCGGCGCGGCGCCGATCCAGAGCACACCGGGCTCGACCTCGGCCAGGGCCAGCACCGTGTTGAAAGGGATGCCCGAGTTGCTGGTGCGATAGAATTGCCACGTCGCGCCGTCCCACAGGCCCAATCCCCCGCCGAACGTCCCGGCCCACAACCGATCTTGCGAATCCAGGAGCAGGGCCGGCACGCCGCCCCAGTGTGGATCGAAGGCGTCGTCGAAGGTCCGCCACTCACCGGTGCGCGTATCCAGGCGGCTGACGCCGGAGCGGCCGCCAAACCACACGCGATCCCCATCGGGATGAGGTTGGATGGCCAACGACAGGACCCGCTCGTCGCTCCAACCGGCGCTCGCCATCGTGAAAGGCGTCCACGATTGGCCGTCGTAGACCGCCGCGCCGCCGCCGGCGCCGACCCACAACCGGCCATTGTGCCCCACAGCCAGGGCGTAGACCGGGGCCAGCGGCAGGCCCACGTCGGCGGCGTCGAAGACCTGCCACTCGTCGCCGCTGAGGCGGGCCAAACCGGCCTGGGTGCCGAAGTAGACGTCGGCACCTGTGTGGGCGACGGCCAGCACCCGGTCGTGGGGCAAACTTGAGTTCTCGGCGGTGTAAGTTGTCCAGCGATCTGGTTGGCTCGCTATTTCCGACGGCGACCAGATGGCTGCGCCCCGTTCGGAACCAAGCACCATTTCCCTATCCGGGTCGTCGCCGGGCTCGGCGACGATGGCGTACACGGTGTTGCTGGGCAACGGCGAGGTCTCGGCGTTCAAACTCGAGCAATTGAGCCGACCCAGTGTCAATTGAAGAGAGACGAGCGTGTAACCCACGGCGACGGCGGCGGCGATGATGGCCGTCAAAATCCAGAAGGCGAGCGGCGGGCGCGGGATCATCAACCGGAACCATTCCCGGTATTCTTCCTGCTTTTGGATCGCGCGGTAGCCGTGCCGCGCGGCCGACGATGCAGCCAGGCAGAGAGCGGGCGTGACCACGAGCGTGTACTGGGGCCACCTGGTGGGCCACAGGAGCAGCAGGACAATACTGCTCACGATCCAAACGACGACCCAACGACGCTGGCGCCATTCCCAATAGAGGCCGGGCAGCGCCAGCAGGAAAATCGGCCCGTCGAGGGCAAAGTAGAAAAAGACGTCGGGATGCCACACCGATGGCCCCGAACGGGCGAGCCAGGACAGCGGCTGATACCAGGGCAAAAAAGCCGTCTCGGTCACGTGAGTTCCCCGCGTGTAGCGCGCGTGAAAGAGGAGCGAGTCGAGCAATCGACCGACCGGATCCCGCCACAGGGTGGGGTTGAGCACCCAAAAAGCGGCCAGGGCCACGGCGCCATAGAGCAGCAAGTCGCGTCGGCGCACGCGCTTCTCCCAGATAGCCAGGTAGAGAATAGGCAGGATGACGGGCAGATAGGTGAACTTGCTGGCGGCCGTCACGCCCAACGCGAGGGCGGACAGCCACAACCAGCGACTGCGTCCGGTCTGGCCGCGGTCAGGCCGGACGCGGCTGAACGCCAAGACCGCGCCGATCGAGGCCAGGTGAGGCAGCGCCTCCAGGTATGCCTGACCAGTGTACTTGATGGTCAAAGTGTGTACAGCCAACAACCCGCCCGCCAGGGGATCGAACGCTGCCAGGAGCGATACCGCCAGCAGTCCAAAGAGGGCCGATAATGCCCGACTGGCGAGGGTCGTCCGCACCATGCCCGGGTCCTCACCCATGGGTAGTGTCGCCAGGCCATAGAGCAGCTTGACCAGCGCCGGGTGCTCGCGGTTGCCGGCGTAGTCGACGACAGTTTCCAGGTCGCCGGTCCGTAACGCCCCGGCGTAGTCAGAGGCGGCCTCCAGGTAGACCGGCTCGTCGAAATCCATCGGCAGGCGCATCACGGCCCACCCGCGCAACAAGGCCGCCAGCGCCGCGATGCCCACGAGCATGGTCCAGCGCCGCATACGCTTCAAGTCCCGCACTCCCCGGCAGTCAAATCAGACCCCTCGTCGCTCCCGGATGAGGCGCTTGTAATACGCCAGCAACTCCCGATCCTGTTCGTCCCCCCAGATCATCGGCACCCGGTTGACGTGCAGGCCATCGCTATCCCGGACGCTGACGGCCTGCTCCAACCCGACCTCGGCGCCGTAGTAGATGATGGGCGGGCCGGACAATCTCATCTGAACGGCTACAGCCCGCCGCAGCGCCTCTTTATCGCCTCCGGCGAGCAAGAGGAAGCGATCCACGTCGTGATTTTCGATGAACGTAGGTCTGACGAAATCTCCGGGGAAAAAGCTGGCGTGGCGCGCCAGGAAGCGGGTCAACGCATCCTCCGTCCAGAGGCCAAAGGCAAAAGCACGCCGCAGCGTGTCACCGACGTGGAAATCGAGGCAGCCATCGAGCCGACCCACGTAGGCGCGTTGCGCCTCCGGCGTGTCCACGATCTCTCCAAAGCAGAAGCAATCCGGTTTTTCAGCCTTGCAGGCCGTCCAGAAATCGGTCCAGAAATCCGGACCAGGCCCATTGGCGTAATCGAGCCGGTAGCCGTCGACGTCGAACGCGCGCAGCCAGTAGCGGGCGATGTCGATCAGCCAATCGCGGGCGGCCGGGTGGGCGACGTTGACCTGGGGCATATTGGCCACGTTGAAAAAGGTGCGATAGCCGATCTCCGAATCGTCAAAGGTGAAGTAGCGGCGATAGGGGCTGCCTGGATCGGCCTTCGCCTCGACAAAGAGGGGATGGTATTGGGAAACGTGGTTGCAGACGTAGTCGAGGAGCACGCGAATGCCCCGGCGATGGGCCTCGGCAATCAGGGTGCGGAGCGCCTCGTCGCCGCCCAGCCGGGGCTCGACGTGGCGCAGGTCGACGGCGTCGTAACCGTGGTGGCTGGGGCTGACAAAAATGGGGCTGAGCCAGATGCAAGTGGCGCCCAGGTCGGCCACGTAATCGAGCTTTTCGGCCACGCCCCACAGGGTGCCGCCGCAGAAAGCGCGCAGGTTCTTAGTCTGCGCCCAGCCCTGGCCCTGACCGGGGTAAAAGCGATCGACGAATATCTGGTAGATGACCGCCTCGCGCGCCCAGGTGGGGGGAACGAGCCGGTCCACGCTGTAGGCAAAGGTGTGGGACACTGTCGGGTCGCCGGGGGGCGTATCGGGCAAGAGCTTGCCGTGGAAAAAGGCGTCGGCCGCCTGTTCGGCGCGATCCTGGACGTCGGGCCAGTCGGCAAAGGCCTCCGGGCCATCGCCGGCCCAGGCGCCGAGGTGGTAGCGCACGATGACGCCTTCGGGCTGGGCGGGCAGCACGCCTTGCCAGCGGGTCACGTAACCCCACGCCAGTGTATCCCACCTCACGTCGATCTGCTCTAGCATCAGCACGCGGCCGTTTCGGGCCGCGCCGCGCGCGCCGTCCGGCTCGCTGTCGTCGACCGTGTAGTAGCAAGCCACGCACTCGACGGGCAGGTCGGGGCCGACGTGGACGGTGAGCGTCACCGGCTCGCCCGGTTGCGGATCCTGGGGGGTCAGGGCGTGCCGGTGTTGCAGTCCACTGCGAGCGGCCCGGTGGTGAATGAGCTTTAACTCGTCGGTCGCGTACGTGCCGAAGATGAATTCTTCCATCGTGTGCTCCGTGTTATGCCTGCAAGAGGCAGGCGCTCCTAATCCAATTGATCACTTGTCTCTCGCCCGGGCGCCGTTTAGCCCTTCACCCCGCCCAGGGCCAGGCCAGCCTCCATATAGCGCTGCACCCAGAGGAAGACGAGCAGGATGGGGATGACGACGATCACGGCGCCGGCCGCAAACTGCCCCCAGGGGATGTTGACCTCGTTGGCCATCTGGAACATGCCCACCATGACGGTCTTTCTTGCGTCGGGCGCGGGAACGAGGATATTGGCCAGGAAGAACTCGCCCCAGCCGGCCATGAAGCCGAAGAGGAAGGTGACCGCCAGCATGGGCCGGGCCAGAGGTAAGGCGATGTATACGAATGATTGGATTGGCCCGGCGCCGTCGATCATGCCCGCTTCTTCCAGGTCGATGGGGATGGTGTCGAAATAGCCTTTGAGCATCCACGTGGCAAAGACGAGCTGGCCGGACATGTAGGCGAGGATCAAACCTAAGAGGTTACGGTAGAGCCCCAGGGCGCTCAGAACTTGGGCGATGGGGACCAGGGCCAGGATGCCGGGAAAGGCCTGGACGGCCAGAAGGAGAATGAGTCCCGCCTCCCGCCCCCGGAACTTGAAGCGAGAGAAGGCGAAAGCCCCCGAAGTACCCAGGAACACCGAGGCGATGGCGGTGCACGTGGCCACGATGAGGCTGTTCTTGATCCATGTCAGATAGGCGGTGTCCTGTAACAGGGCCCGGTAGTTCTCCCACGTCCACTCGGTGGGAAGGAACATCCCGGCCAGTTTGAAGGTGTAGAGCCGATCTCCCGTCCGTCCCGAAGCCAGGATGGCAAACCAGATCGGATAAAGGGCAAAGATCGTCATAGCGATCAAGACGATATAGATCAAGATCTTGGTTATGAGTCTCGGCTCCCGGTTCATTCGTAAACTCCTTCCGTAATACGCGTGATCCGCAGGCTGTAGAGCGTGGCTGCGAAGAGCCCGACGAAGAGGATCACGGCAAAGGCGCCCATACGGCCAAAGGCCTGGGTCTGAAAGATCTGTTTGTAGGCGTGAATCATGACGAACTCGGTCGCGCCAGGCTTGCCCGCCCCGGCTGTCGGTCCGCCCCGGGTCAATGCCCAGACGATGGCGTCGACCTTGTAGGTCGTCAGGGAACTGAGGACGATGATGGGCATAGCGACCGGCCGCAACAGGGGCAAGGTGATGTTGGTCAACTGCTGCCACCAACTCGCGCCATCCACCTCGGCCGCCTCGTACAGTTCTACGGGAATGGATTGCAGGCCGCCCAGGAGCGTGACCATAAAGAACGGATACGTGTACCACAAGTTGACCAGGACGACGGCGACCCACGCCCAAATGGACCGGTTCAGAAAAGCCGGCCCTTTGTAATCGGTCAGGAAAACGCTCAGAATTTGGTTGATCGTGCCTTGCTGCCGGAAAAAGAACTGCCAGATGAGGGTCATCATGATCGCTACCGTCGAGGCGGCCCATGGGACGATCAGGATCACGCGAAAGAAGGTTCGCGCTCGCAGGAATTGATTGTTGAGGATCAACGCCATGACCAGGCCCAGGGTGAAAAAGAGTGGCATACAGACCAGGACGTACAGGATGGTGCGGGCGTTGACCATGATAAAGTCGCCCGAATCTAACAACAGTTGATATTGATCGGGCAGGTTGATCAGCCAACCCAACGACAAGACGCCGATGACGCCTGCCAGCCAGATCAAACCGGAGGAGATGGGCGGCGTAAGTTGACGGGCGTAGTGGCGATTCAGACGCCAGGCAATCAAGATTGGCGACAGGGCGACGAAGATGAAGAAGAGGGCCAGAAGCGCTTCTTTGGTGAAGAGCCCACCGAGAAGACTGGTGTAGTTTGCGTAGATTGGATCCCGCAAACTGAATGGATCTGCCAACCCCATAGGGGGTTCTCCCAGCCAACAGTTGGGCTCAATGACCTTCCAGAGTGTTTTTGAGCAATCGGGATGGGGGTAAAACCTGCCCCGGTTGGTCAGAGAGATAAAGATGTTCAGAAACAAAGGGTAAAGACTGAAGACGGTAACGCCAATGAGTGTGGGGGCGATGAATGCCAGGATGGTCAGAACCTTGCGACGTCCGTGCCAGCCAACCATGCGACACCTCCTTCGGGTGCACGTGGATAACGAGAACGGGGGAAGGCAAGTCGCCTCCCCCCGTTCTCAGTCGATCTATTGCATCTCCTCGATAGAGCTTTCGATGGCCTCTTGAGCGGCAATCAGCGCCTCTTCGGGCTCTTGTGCGCCGTTCCAGATAGCGGTGGTGGCTTCACCGACCGGCTCCCACTGAGCGTTGGCGTATGGTGTATTCGCCATAGGCACACCCAGGTTCAGCGAGGAACCAAAGCCACTCAGCGTCGGCAGAGCTTGCACTTCCGAATCCTGCACGGCGCCCGTCGGCGCGGGGATCGTCTTGTTCGCCACGGCCAATCTCGTCTGTACCTCGGCGCTGGCGAAATACTTCATGATATCCAGCGCCACTTCCTCGTTGCCCCGGCTCACGGCATTCCTGCTCAACATCAGCGTCTTGATACCGACGAAGGGCTTGCCCATAGGAATGATCCCATAGTCGATGCCCGCCGCTTCCAGGTCGGCGATGGCCCAGGGGCCTGTCCACCACGCCCCGGCGTTACCATCGGTGATCATCGCCTTGCAGATGTCGTGATCCGTCTCCTCTGGCGCATATGCGCTGAACTTGACCATCCATTCGCCGGCCGCCAGAGCCTCTGGGGTATCCAGGTAGACGTTGCCCTCGTCGTCCACGTACTCGGGCACACCGTGACCGAAGTAGATGGGCGCCACGTGGTAGGCGTCGGCGTTGCCCAACCCCTGATTGCAGACCAGGTAATTGCCTGTGTCGTTGTAGAAGGCCTCAGCCTTGGCCAACAGATCGTCGAAGTCCAGGGGATCGGTGGGCAGATATTCGTCGCTCACCATATCCCTGTTATAGACGATGGCGATCCCTTCCTGGCTCTCGGGCAAAGCCCAGATCTGATCTCGCCACACCACGCCGCGGACTGCGGCTGGCTCGTAAGTGCTGTTGAGGAAGGCCATATCGATGCCGTAGCCGTCGAGCGCGACGATGTTGCCCGCCAACGCCTGGGCGCCGATCTGGTCATTGGCCCACCCGATGATGTCGGGACCCTCGCCGGCCGGGATGGCGACGCTCAACGCATTCGCGGTATCCTCCGGCTTGGATAGGTCGATGGTTACGCCAGGATGCTCGGCCTCATAATCGGCGAACGCCTGCTCGATCGTCGTCAAATAGTCGCCGCTCCATTGGTGCCAGATCGAGATGGTGACCTCGACCTCTTCGCTCACGGGTTCTTCTAGCACCGGCTCTTCCGTGGGCGTTTCCCCGCTGCAGGCTGTGAACATCAAGCTTAAAACAGTCAGAACTGCCACGATGCTTAGCATATGTCTTTTCATCATTTTATTCTTCTCCTTTATCAACTAATTGATCGTCTGAACTTGGTGATGTGCGCCGCATGGCTGGTTGAATACGCATTCCTACGTTTTCTGGACCTCCTTTCCCCAGTCTTTGACCGGGAACGCGCCGTGAAATCTCCTGATTGACTCTACTGAAAAAAGGTCATCTTAGCACAGAGCCACCGAGAACACGGAGAAAAATTGAGGTACACATTAAAATTTTTACGCAAATCGTGCCAAACAATGAATTTTTTTGAGTAAAATGTTAAATTCTCTGTGCTCTCTGTGTC
The DNA here is from genome assembly GCA_011046405.1 of Chloroflexota bacterium. GTDB lineage: Bacteria > Chloroflexota > Anaerolineae > B4-G1 > B4-G1 > DSAR01. The sequence continues at coordinate 7,635 of DSAR01000087.1, forward strand.
TCTGTGGTGAAATCTAGGGTATCATCTCAATAAACCGGGGCAAACTCGCTCGGGCCGGTCTCCTGACCGTGCCCGCTGTGGCTCGGTCGGGAGACCGGCCACAGCTCCCCAAC
>DSAR01000572.1 GCA_011046405.1 Chloroflexota bacterium
CGTTTTCCCTACCGGGGCAGCGTGCTGGCGATTCACGTCGTGCGTTTGCTGACAGTGATCTGGGGGATGGGCGCCATCGTGGGGGCCTATCACCTGGCCCGCGAGATCGTGCCCGGCCGTCCGACCCTGGCGCTGGCGGCGGCCGCGTTCACCGCCTTCAACCCTCACTTCATCTTCATCAGCAGCGTGGTGAACAACGACGCTTGCGCGGCCTGCCTGTGCACGTGGGTGCTGTGGCTTACTGTCCGCCTGGTGCAGCGCACGGGGACGGGGCCGCGTGATCTGTATCGGTTGAGATTTGTGAGTAAATGCTCTCAGTCCCCGTCTCGGGGACGCCCCATGCAACAAAACACCACTTCCGAGAAAGTTTCTGGGCCAGAGACGCCCCCGAGGACGGGGGCTCGGAGCGTGATCACAAGGGTGAAACGTTACCAAGGGCTTTCCTCGGCGGCCATTTTGGGCATCCTCCTGGGTTTGGCCCTGCTCAGCAAGATGAGCGCGCTGGCCCTGGTGACGCTGGTGGGACTGGCGTTGGCCCTGGCCTGGTGGCGCGAGCGAGACGTTGAGGCATTGCTCGTTCGCGGGGCGCTCGTCTTTGGCCTGGCCGCCCTGCTCGGCGCGTGGTGGTACGTGCGCAACTGGGTGCTCTACGGCGATCCCCTGGCCTGGGACGTCTGGTTAAGCGACATCGCGGAATCGTCCATCGGCCCGCTGGAACTGGTGCGCCAGCTCGGCCACGTGGCGACGTCGTATTGGTCGCCCTACGATGGACTGTTCCCGGCCTGGGTATTCTGGGGATTGGGATTGTTGGCGCTCGTCGCCATTGTGGGATGGCTGCGGATGGCCCGGCAAATTGTCCAGCGACCGGCGGGCGCGCGCGAGCCGCTCGCCGCGTTTTCGACGGCCGGGCTTCTGCTGGCAGGGGTCTGGTTCGTGATGCTCTTCGCCAGCCTGGTCAAGTACATGCTGACGACGCCCTCGGACGAGGGACGCCTGCTCTTTCCGGGGATCGCGGCCTTCTCGTTGCTCCTGGCGTTGGGGATCGATCTGGGAATTGGCTGGGCGCTCCCCAGGCGCCGGGCACAGGCAGCGCTTTTGGCGGTCGGGGTGGGGACGTTGGCTCTCGGTGCCCTCACGCCGTTCTTCGCCATCGTGCCGCGATACGCGCTCCCGCTGCTCGCGTCGGCGGAGGCAGTGCCCACGTCCGCTTTCCCGGTGGACGAGACGTTCGGCGACGTGCACTTGCTGGGCATAGACGTCTCGCCCGACGAGGCCGGAAGAGGCGATACGGTTTGGGTGACGCTGTATTGGAAAGCGCTCGCCCCGCCGCCAGACGACCTGCGCGCGGTAGTCCAGGTATGGACGCTGGGCGGGCGCCTGATCGGGCAGCAGGATATGACGCCGGCTGGCGAGATCTACCCGCCAGATTTGTGGCAGCCTGGCGACGTCGTGCGCGACCCGTACGGCATATCGATCGACGAGAATGAAAGCGTCCCGGCGATGTGCTGGACGACGGTCCGGGTGATGCTCGGCGATGAGCTGTTGGGAAGCGCATCGCTGCCGGCTGCGCTTCGCTTGAAGGCATCGCCGCCGCCCAGGGGTGAAATGGCGTACCCGGCGGATCGCCATCAGGCGGTCACGCTGGGCCATCAAGTTGTCCTGGAAGGGTACACGCTCCCCGACCCCCTGCCGGCGGCAGGTGAGCCATTGACGGTCACGCTCTACTGGCGGAACGTGGCGCCGCTGCTCGAGGATTACGTGGTGTTTGTGCATCTATTCGATGGCGCGGGCCACCTGATCGCCCAGGGAGATGGCCCGCCGATGAACGGCGATTATCCCACCACCTACTGGATGCCGGATGATGTATTGGCAGACCCGCACATCGTGCCGCTGGCCAATGGTCTACCGGCCGGGGCGCGTTTGCAGGTGGGGCTATACCGCTTGGGCGATGGCGCCCGACTCCCGGTCTACGATGGAACCGACGAACGGGTTCCGAACGATGCCATCGTGTTGAACGTGACGGCTGACTGAATAAAATGACGGACGAAGCGGGGGAGAACGTACGATTGAGATCAGGTATCATCTCAATAAACCGGGGCAAACTCGCTGTGGCCGGTCTCCTGACCGTGCCCGCTGTGGCTCGGTCGGGAGACCGGCCACAGCTCCCCAACTTATTGAGAAGATACGAGATTAGTATCGCGTCGGCGGCGCGAGAAAATCATTTTCCTGCCCTAAAACTGTCGGATCGTGATCCGGCGAGCACAAGGGAGAAAAAAGCGCCCGGTAGAGAGCCTCGTTTCGAATACGTTCGTAGATAGCGACCAGATTACAACTGGGGTGGGTCGCGAGTCGGTGTTCCAGATCTGAGAGGATTTGTTCGGAGGCGGCCCGAATTTCCCATTGGACGGATGGGCGATTGAGCACCTGCAGGATGAGCCTGTCCGTCTCCTGCTTTTTCCCCTTCTCGGTCAACACCATCACACGTCCGACCAGAGCTTCCAGCGCTATGGAGATCGTCTGGTTGTCCAGCGCGATCTCCAACGCCTCCTGGAAGCAATCATCGGCTCCAGCGCAATCACCCAGCACGTGGAGGGTGAAGCCCAGGTTGTTGAGGTTGTTCGCCATCTCCCACCGGTGCCCGATCTCGCGGCAGACGCGGACGCCGACTTGGTGCAGCCGCCGGGCTTGTTCGTATTCGCCCAACGCTTCGGCGGCTAACCCCAGGTTCGTGATGCGTGACGAGATGCCCCATCGATCGTCGATCATCTCGCAGATATTCAGTCCTTCTCGATACAATCGCCTGGCCTCGCTATAGTCGCCCTGTTCCGACGCTACGACACCCAGGCCATCGAGACAGCCCGCTACACCCCAGCGCTCGTTTGTGTCCTCGTAAATCACCATGGCCTGTTGGAGATATTGCCCGGCCTCTTCGTAACGCCCGACCTTCCAGGCCGTGGTGCCCAGGTTGCGCAGGACGAAGGCCTGTTCCACGCGCCGCCCTGGGTGCTGGAACACCGCCAGGCTTTTTTCCAGCAGTGTCTGAGCCTGCTTGAAATAGGAACGGAAGTGGTAGAATCGACCTAGCCACGCCCAGAGTTTCGCCAGGGCAATGGCCTTCAGGTCGCTCTCTCCTTCTGGGGTGGCGCTTCCGCTTTCGATCCGCCGGATCGCTTTGTTTAACGTCTCTTCACCTTCTGATAGCCATCCTCGCATCTCATAGAAGCGGAAGAGCGTGGTAGCGGAGCGATCGACGGCGGCCCAATCCTCGTGCACGATGGCCCACTGCCAGGCGGCCCGCACGTTTTCGATCTCAGCGTTGATTTGCTCGATGCTCTCTTTTTGTTTTCCACCCTTGAGGTTTTCCCCTTGCTCTTGGAGATAGGTCGTGTAATAGGTGCAGTGCCGATGATGGGCGTCGTCCTCATCGGCTGGGTTTTCTCGCAACTGCTCCGCCAGATACTGGCGCAATACCTCGAGCATTTCGTATCGACCGGTCTGGGCTCGTCGCAAGAAAGACGTGCGGACGGCGGCGGAGAAGAACGTCATCGGGGCTTGGGCAACATGCTCGGCCGCCTCTCGGCGGAAGCCTCCTCGAAAGACCGATAGCCGCTTGAATACGCATTGCTCCTCTTCCGAGAGCATGTCCCACGAATGATCGAACACGGCGCGGAGGCTGCGATGTCTCTGGGAAATATCCTTCATCGACGTCGTCAGGAAATCGATATCTCGTTCGATCTCCTGGGCGATCTTATCCAGTGTTAGGGATTGGACCCAGGTAGCGGCGAGCTCGATGCCCAGGGGTAAGCCCTCCAGGAAACGACAGATGTGAACGATGGCCATCTTGTCGGATGAATCCAGGGAGAGGCCGGGATAAACACGTTCGGCGCTTTGGAGGAAAAGCTGCACGGCGCTGTACTCCTCTATGGGGATCACCGTATCGTGTTCTGGGAACTCCAATCCATGCACATCGAACAACCATTCCCAACGCAAGTCGAGGGGCTGACGAGAAGTGACCAGCACCCTCACGCCAGGCGCGTGACGCAAGATCTCCGCCAGCACGTCTATGCCATCCAGGAGATGTTCCAGGTTGTCCAGAATCAGGAGCAATCTTCTCTCACGCAGATAGTTGATCAGTTGTATCTGCGGGTCGGTCTCGCCCTGGAAGGTGAAGTTGAAGGCGTTGGCGATGGCGGGCACGAGCCGCTCGGCTGATTCGACGGCTGCCAGCGGCGCGAAGTGGACGCTGCGACGCTCTCTCTGAGCCTGTTGAGCCGCTGCCTGGAGGGCCAATCGTGTTTTCCCGATGCCGCCCGGACCGACCAGGGTCAAGAGCCGGCAATCAGGATTTTGCAATAGATCGTTGATTTCAGCCATTTCTTTTTCTCGTCCCAGGAATGGCGTCGGCTGGGCTGGCAGATGGGGTGTCGTCGCCCGGCAGGCGGCGGTCTGCGGGCAAGGCGGGGGCGGCAGGCGGTCTTCGCGGATCAGGTGATAGAGTTGGACGGTCTCTTGTTGGGGGGAGATGTCCCATTCTCTATCGAGCAGGTGTAGGCATTCTTCGTACTGGCGGAGAGCGGCCTGGCGTTGGCCAGTCCACGTGTACAGTTGCATGATCTGGCGCCGGGCTGGCTCGCAAAAGGGATCCAGCGCCAACCATTGCTGGGCGTAAGCGATGGCCTGGTCGAAATCCCCCTGGGTGCTATGTCCATGGATCAGCCGGCTCATCGCGTGGCTTATCTCCCGGCGCAGGCTCTCGCTCTGGAAAAGTTGCCAATCGTCGAAAGCGGGACTGTCGCGCAGGGTGAAGCCGGCCATGAAGTCGTCACGATACAGAGAGATGGCCTGGGCCAGAGGCGCCAGGCACGCTGGACACGTCAGTTGAAGGGCATGTCCGTGAGAGCGACACGTCTCCAGGTGGGCGTGGAATTGCTCGACGTCTAGCCAGAAGCCGGGATAGCAGCGCAGCGTCAGGCTTTCTCGACTGATCTCCAGCCACGTCTCACCAATGGCTTTTTTGACGGTCACGAGGATTCGCCGCAGGGCCGCCCGCGCGCGCGATTGATCCAGGGTCGGCCACAGAAACGTCGCCAGTTCATCACGGGGATGGCTTTTCCCGCTAATCGCCAGATAGGCGATCAGGGCTACAGCTTTTCGCCGGTTGAGCTCGATGACGTTGCCATCGCGCTCGATACAGGGTGGGCCGAGTAAGCGTATTGTCAAACGGGACAAGAACACCTCCTAAATACTCAGATTATACCTGGAAAACGGGGGAATGCAACGATTGCAACGCTTTTTGCAACGCTTTTCGTAACGTTTCCGAGACGTTTTTGTGGTATAATGTATTTTAACCCCAATACCCGTGTGCGTGTGAGCTTGTAAGCAGAATCGGTTTGGGCCCGGCAACGATTGAATTTGTCCCGTTTTCGCCATCGGGAAGTACGTAATTCCCTCAGGGCGGAGAAAAGACAGGAGGTGAAGGGAACATATTGAACTTTGATTGATGGTGATCGACGAACAATGACATGTTCCATTCTACTCATTAGTGGCTAGATCGTTACATAGTTTAAGTAAGGAGAAGATAGAAAATGAAACGCCTAATCATACTGGCCAATATACTGATCATTGCAACGATAGCGCTCGCAGCTTGCGCGCAGCCGGGGACCATCTTGGAAGAAGAGGAAGCGACCAGATCGGGCGGGAATCTCATCATTCACGCCGCCGGTATGATCCAGTTTGACTACGCCAGATGTGCTGACGACAATTCTTTCTGGGTCATTTCCAATATTTACAGCACGTTCTATCGCTGCAATAACGACCAGACCATTTTTCCCGACCTGGCTACCTCGTGGGAATACGAGGACGACACGACGTTGATCATCCACCTGCGCGAGGGCGTGATGTGGCACGATGGCAACGACGTCTTCCCCGAGGGTGAGAGCCGGGAGGTCGTCGCCGCCGACGTGGTCTACTCGGTCGAGCGGGGCGTCGAACTCGAAGGCTCGACCATTTCCGCCGATTTCCTGGCGACGTTCGAGTCGATCGAGGCGCTGGACGATTACACGGTCAAGCTGACGCTCAGTGAACCGAACGCACTGTTGCTCGCCTGCGCCCGGGGCTTGGGCGGGTTCGCCATCATCCCCAAGGAGGCTGTCGATATGTACGGCGACGACTTCGCGCTCAACCCGGTCGGGTCAGGGCCGTTCAAGTTCGTCGAGTACAAGCCGGATGAGGAAGTGGTCCTCGAGCGAAACGAGGATTACTGGAAAAAGCCCTACCTCGACACCGTGACTTTCAAGGTCATTCCCGATGAAGATGCGGCCTTGATTTCCTTCGAGACCGGCGAGATCGACTGGATCAGCTCGATTCCCCAGGAAGACGTGGCCCGCATTCGAGATGATAACCGCTTCGAACTGCATCACAGCGGCCTGGAATGCGCCCCGTGGATCATGTTCGATATGGCGGTGCCTCTCCACCAGGATCAGGCGTTCCGCCAGGCCCTGGCCTACGCAATAGATGGGGCGGCGATCAGCAAGAACGTCGAGGGCGATAACTTCGTCGGCGGATGCGGCATCGCGGGCAAGGGAATTCCCGGTTACGATCCCGATCTATGCCAATACTTCCCCTACGATCCAGAGGGGGCCAAGGAACTCCTGGCCGAACTGGGGTGGGAGGACACCGACGGCGACGGCGTCCTGGACAAAGACGGCGAAGATCTGGTCTTCGAGATGGAGATCTGGAACATGGCGCCGATGCCCCGTTACGGCGAGGCGATCGTCATCCAGTTAGAGGAAATCGGCATCTCGGTCAATCTGCAGACGGTCGAGTTCGGCACCTGGATCAACGACCTATTCGCCGAGGGAGGTCCCGGTAAAGCGATGATGGCCTCCGGCTTCTGCACCGACGGCGGGTTGAACAGCGTCTTCGGCGAGACGGCGGCGACTGCTCAATCGCTCAACTACGATATGCCGGAGATCTACGAACTGCTGGCGAGGGCCAACGTGACCATCGACCCGGTCGAGCGAGACAACATCCTCCGGGAAGCCCAGGAGATGCTCTTCTCGCAATACCTGGCGATCCCGATGGAGCATTCCACCGGTTACGCCGCCACCAACTCTCGCGTCGAGGGTTGGCACGGCATTTTCTGGACCGCTAACATCTGCACCGAAGAGAACAACGTGTGGCTGAATGAGTAGGTTGCTGCGTTAAGGCAGGTTCAAAGGGTCGGTCGGTCTTGATGGCCGGCCGGCCCTTTCATCTGGGAGGTTTTTGTGAAGCGATACATCATTCATCGTTTGTTGATCTTATTTCCACTCTTGTTGGCTATTTCATTTTTGACCTTCATCATGATTTACCTGGCCCCGGGCGATCCGATCTCGACCCAGTTCGGCCTGCAACTCAGGGGTATGGATCCGGAACGCATCAATGAGATCCGCGAGCAATTGGGGCTCAACGATCCGATACTGATTCAGTATCTGCGCTATTTGGCCAATCTGTTGCGAGGAGATATGGGGCGCTCGCTCACGACCCACCAACCAGTTTCCCGAGAGATTCTCACCCGTTTGCCGGCGACGCTCCAGTTGACGTTTGCGTCTATGCTCTTCGTCCTGGTGATAGCCATTCCCCTGGGCATTGTCTCGGCAGTCAAGCGTGGTTCGCTGCTGGATAACGTGTGTATGGGGGGGGCGTTGGTGGGCGTCTCGATGCCTTCCTTC